>CAIOCC010000017.1 GCA_903856555.1 uncultured Bacteroidota bacterium | reverse complement strand
CGATGGATTGGAGAGAATCCACTCTTCGTGGTTGTAAAACGTGAAAGGGCTCATCCGGTAATCCACATCCCCCACTTGGTAGCGAAGTTTTTGGTTCACCAAACCCCGGATCCACATTTGACGCAAGTCCAAGGTCAAACCGGAACCCCAGAATCCCCCGTATTCGGAGCGAACCCGAAGCTGGGCATGGATTTCAACTTGGCTGTGGGGTAAGATATGCAGACCCATATCGGTCAAGGCATAACCCGGCATCACCGTTTTGCCCAGACTATCAGCGTCCTCACGCAATCCCTCGGCGGACATCAGACCGCGGGCATAGGATGAGAAACGGATTTTTTTGGGGTCCAAAACCTGGGCTTCGGCCCATGGCTGGGCGAGCAGGCCCAACAAAGTCAAGGCCAGGGCTGCGTATATCCGTACGGATTTGGTAATATGTTTTAACATTAGAAAAATACTTTGAGTTCCACCCAGCTTTCGGTCCCGCGAAATTGATCCTGCGCAAAGCTTCGATCATTAAATCCGTACCAACGATGCCTGAAGTAAAGAGCCGATTGGGGTCCCAGGTGCCAATCGGCACCCAGTCCCAGGGCATGACCCCTTTGGTCCCGGGGTTTGAAGGTGACCAGGTCCAAATCGGTGGCGTAATTGCCCAAGGTCCATTCGGCGGCTGCGTAGGCGCAGAGGACCCAGCGAGGGCTCACGGCCCAATACGATTCCAATTCGTGGGCATACTGTCGCATATAAGCCGTGGGCCTCCAGTCCACCACGGGTACCGGGTTCTTTTGGACCGAATTGAGGCGGGCTAGGTAAAAAACATACAAGGGACGGGGGCTGCCCTCGGTTTTCCAGGCGATCTGGGCTTCGAGGGTCGAAAAATGCTTGGCATGTACGGGGATGCCGGCCGAATCATCGCTGAGTTTGACGGTTTCAAAGACATCCCGGTAGATGACCGACTGACGACCGTAGGGTCCAACATTTTGGGGGAAATTCCAACGCCAAAAGCGAGCCCGGGTGAACTGATTGATCGGGTGGTTGAAGGTGATTCGGTTGGACACCGGTGAAATCTCGCGGGCCATGCCGATGCCGAGGTTCCAACGCAGAGGTCCGGTCTGCCAACGGGTGTTGAGGTTGAGGCCTTGGCGATTGTTGGTCATCAAACCCAGGGGGACGACCGCGCTGGCAAAGGGACGAAGCACGGCATTGGCGCCGGAGGCACCGGCCGTTGGATTCGTATTCAAGGCAGGGCCTCTTTCCTGTACCGCCACATTCCAATACAAACCATTGTTATTCACCAGCTCTCGGCCGATGCGGTAGGCATGCAATTCCAAAGGAATCCCGGTCAAGGCTGGGCGGGTCAATACCTTGACCGATGCCAATTCCGACCAAGAGCCTTGATAAACCGGATCCTGATAGCGGCCCAAACCCATTTCTCCGCGGATTTCCCAGGCTTTGCCAGGAGCCGTCCGGCCTTCGAGGGTATGCACACCGTAGGCGGTTCGTTGGCTACCCGACGAATCCAAAAACTGACGATGGTTCAGGGAGTTCACGGCGAGCCAGGCCCCGGATGATGTCAATTTGTGTTGAAAACGCCCCCCAAATGTCCCGGAGGCAAGACCTCCCAGCCCGGCGTTCATTTCGGTTTTGCCAGCAAAAACGGAGGCTTTGATTCGACCACTTTTGGGTAACACATCCCAAATAGCGCCGTGGACGGCCCTTTCTCCAAATCGAACATCCTGCTCAAACTGACCCGAGCGGTACAAGTCGTCGTAACGAACCACGGGTTGACGGGTCACGGGATCCCAGGGGTTGCGTTCAAAAAGCGACCAACGGAAATACCCCCGAAAGGAGGCCAAGGTCAAATCCGATAAGGAATACCAATGGATGCCCCCGATCCGGAGTTGATGGGCCGCCCGACGATCGCTCCATTGAAGCGCAAGGTTCATCCCCAGGTTCATCCCCAGGCTATTGGCCAAACGCGCTGAACCGAGGGGGTCGTAAAGGCTGGGCCGGGCTGCACTGGTTACGGGAGGGGAATAAGCCGCGCCAACCCGACCGTTAAGAAACTGAAAAGCATAGATATCAAAGGACCAGGAGAGGTTGCCACCGGGCTTGCCTTTGATATTCAACCAGAGGTTGGGGAGCTGGGCATCATCCCCCACAAAGATTTGTCGACCGGGCAGGGTGCTCACTTGGT
>CAIOCC010000016.1 GCA_903856555.1 uncultured Bacteroidota bacterium | reverse complement strand
GTCAATTTGCCGGTGGAGGAAATCGTGCGCTCCACGCCCAATGTCGCCCCACCGCTACCGATGGTCACATTCAAAGGCCCGTTGCTGCTGGGCCACTCAGCCCCGACGGTTCGGTTGCTGGAACCGTAGACCAAAGCGCCCGCCACCCCGTAGGCAATGGTCCCGTTGTTGGTCACAGTTCCACCGCTCACCGTCAGCGTCCCGTTGATGGTCAGGGTGGCCCCCGCATCCACCAGAAGCGTACCTCCCGTCACAGTCAAGTTGTTGAGGGTTTGGTTGGTACTCACCTTCAATGTGCCGCCGCTAAGGCTAACATTATTGGTCGCAGGAATCGTTGTTCCCCCCGTGCGATTGAGGCGTAGGGTAGCTCCCTCCACGGTGGTGAGGGTGGTGTAGGTATTCTGTCCAGATAGCGTTACGGTACCAGCTCCGGTACCGCTAACAGAGACAGGCCCCGATGCCGATGTAATGGCACTACTTAGGGTGATTCCGCCGGAACTATCGATTGCTATTTTATTGTTTGTAGGATTAGCGAATGCAATGTTCATTAGCGTTGTCTGTGCTACCAAGGGATTTTGTAAAGTCAACAAATTGTTATCATTATTGCGAAGGACTATATTTTCAATTCCGTTCACAATGACTCCGTTGATCGTAAGGGTTCCGCTGGCTGTTCCGGAGCTATTTCCTATCAAAATATCATTTGTCTTCCCTCTTTCAACTTCAATCGCGCCCACTGTTTCGCCACCGTTGGTGTTCATGTTAATTCCAACAGAAGTTTGTGTACCAGCAAAGGCGACAAGTTCTGAGGATGTGGGCACACCCGAAGGCGACCAATTTCCCGAAGTGAGCCAAGCGCCTCCTGAACTTCCTGTGTAGTTTTTTCTAGTTGCATTGGTTAGAGACGGCGTTGCACTCGATTCAGTGCCGCTGCTCCAAACGCTGCCGCGTCTGGTAAAGATTCGTACAAAATAGACGGTCCCGTTTGTTAGGCCGGTGATGATCTGCGGGCTACTTGTGCCCTTGTATACCACACGACCCGTACCGTCAAAGGTTGTGCCTGTTCCAAATACAAGGTTGGCCGTGTAGGCCGTCCCATCCCCACTGGGCGATGCACCTAGGGTTGAAGTTGGTTTAGCGACAATCATGACTTCGTCCACGCATGATGGATTGGCCCAGGAGACGGTGAGTTGGGTGGATCCGGCGGTGAGCACTAGACTGGTTGCATCGGTGGGTGTGCAAGCCACGATGGTTTTGGTGCCGCTGGCATTCGTTGAGCCGGATTTTGTTCCAGAACTAAAAGTTAAATTTCCGGTATCGACGGCGCTTATGGCAATCGCATTACCAACGGTTGAACCAAAGGACACGTCCGTTGTGATAAAGATGTAACCCGTGTTACCTGTTGCAATGATCTGATTTGTAAAATTGGGAAACACGTGAGAACCTGAACCTAAGGACGATGATTTGGTTGAGAGTAAGGCATCCGTACTAGAGCTGAAGGAATTGTCGGCGGAATACCAACATTTTAGATTGGATAGATCCGAAGCCGCATAGGTTCCGGATGTATTTATCGTAACACCTGTTAAAGTAGCATTGGCTGTCGTAACCGCTAAATCAAAACGGTATAATTCTTGATTGGTTAGGCCTTCCGTAAGGTTGGATGCGGAAGCAGCTGGGGAGCTTAGTTCAATATTGGGTATTGCAGCAGGAGCCGTGGTGGCTGTTAAGCTAAAATTATCAAGGCCAATTCCTTGACTACTGCCGCCTGTGGTATTAAAATCCCATTTGAAGTAATAAAGTGAGTCTGGAGCCAATGTGAGTGACCCTACAGAGAAGGATTTTTGGACCGTTGTGCCTGGAAAGCTATAGGAGCTTGATCCGGTCGCAAAAGATCCAGATTGGCCAGAAGTATCTATTACCCATGTGGATCCGTTGGTGGATCTCGAAAAGGTGACGGATGCTGCCGCCGAGTTGATGCGGTAACGTTCGTAATCAAAGGAGATGCTGAAACCCGTGATGGTGCTTCCGGTCGAATTCTTGAATGCAACCATGATGGAGTTGGGGCTGGCATAAGAACCAGAGGTCATAAAGCCAAGAGCGCGTTCGCTGGATGAGGAGCCCCAATTATAGCGACCACCGGCCGTAGGACTTCCTGAGCTTGCTTGGTTATTAACAGCTGTCAAATTGCCGCTTGTGCTGTATCCTGCAGTAGTGCCGGCTCCGGCGGCTGACATTTTCCATCCAGCAGGCAACGCTGCAGTTCCTGATGTACCCAACGTGTCAAAGTTTTGGGTAATCGCCGAGGTGCCCGAAATGCTAATTTGGGACCATGACAAACCAGGAATTATGAATAAAACAATCAAAGACAATACCGCAAATACCCATTTGGGGAGGGTCATTTGGCAATTCATGGGGGTGGTTTTGAGGTGATCGCTTGGCTTTTTCACGGGAATGGGCATAGGGTTGTCAATTCGTGTGGGGGTAATAAATATCAAATGTTTGACATGTTTAAAAATCAAAACAGTTTTAATATTTAAAATCATCGTTGGGTTATTTAATTGTTAACAAT
>CAIOCC010000015.1 GCA_903856555.1 uncultured Bacteroidota bacterium | reverse complement strand
CTGGTGGCTGCACCAAGATTTGGATTCAACAAATGTCCAGGGGGCTTTTGGATTGGGGACCCTTCCCGACCTGGCCAGGTCTCTGGCCACCGATAACACAGGTTGTTTGCGGATGGATGGTTTGGCAGTCTTTGAATTTGCCGTAAGGGAGGTGGTACCTCGGTTGAAATCCTTCATGAACGAGCAGAACCTGACCAACGACGCCATCAGCACCTGGCTCTTTCATCAAGCAGGGGCCACCGTGCTCCAGTACATGCAGCGGGCACTGGGTCTGGACCCCTTGCGAGTGCCCTCGGCATTGGACGGTTACGGCAATACCGGCTCGGCCAGTTTGGGGATTCTCTTGTCCCATTGTTTTCCCGGAGAGGCGCATCCCGAACTTGAACGCGCCATGCTGGTAGGTTTTGGTTCCGGATTCCAATGGGGCTTTCACCTTGCGGACCTTTCCCAAACCCGCATTCATCCTGTTCACGAATTGCATCCTGATGGTCGATTGGTACCCCTGGCTGGAAAAGGAATATAGAACCTACCGCCTTCTACGCGGTATGTCCGAGGACCCCAACTTGGGCCAGCCGCTCTACGGTCAAGGAGGCCTGGACTCTTTTGGCTTGGTGGATTTCATCATGCATATCGAGGACGCCCTCTTCCGCGATTACCAACGAAGCTTGGTCCTGGCCGATCACCAAGGCCTGGCCTCCGCGCGTTCCCCTTTCCGCACCTTACCCGCCATGGCCGCCTACTTGCAGGCTAGGTTGGATGAATCTCAACAGGCTTGACAATCAACAGCCCTCTGTGTTCTCGACGCGCCTTAGTCACCGGGTCCTCATCCGGCATCGGTGCGGCCATCGCCTCCAGGTTGGTCCAGGACGGATGGGAGGTGACGGGATGGTCCCGTAGAGGTACGGCCCCCACCGGCGTCCAAGCCGTGGCCGTGGACCTCTGCGATGATCAATCCTACCAAGAGGCTCTGCAGGAACTGAGGTCCCAGGCCCCGTGGCATCTCCTAATCCATGCCGCAGGGCAGGCTGCCATACAACCGATGCTACTCCTTAGCGACGCTGCATGGGAACAGCAATGGCAATTGAACCTACGGGCCGCTTGCCGATTGGTCCGTGATTTTCCGAGGTTGATGCCTCGGTTGCCTTCGTCCGCTGAATCCAACCAGGGGGAGGTCATGACCAACAGCCCCCGCCCCATGATTGTTTTGTTCAGCACCGTAGCGGTTCCCTTGGTCTTGGCCGGTGAAACACCCTATGCTGTAATGAAAGCCGCGACCGAACAACTCACCCTGCAAGCAGCCAAGGAACTCGCCCCCATGGGCATAGCGGTCAATTGCTTAGCCCCTGGGCCTGTGGATACCCCCCTATGGCGAACGGTGCCTGCCACCGCCCAACAACAAGTCATGGAACGATTAGATCCATCCACTCTCACGACCCCTGAGGAGCTTTACCAACAAATCCAATCCTGGTACCAAGACCATCGCACCGGATCCATTGCCTATTCCCGTGCCTCTCGTTGATTCTTTGATAGCCCATGTACGCACCCTGGGTCAGGCTCCATGGTTGAGTACGGCAGATGGAACCCAGTCTTATGCGGATTTGGCGAGGGCACTGGACGATAACACAACTCCGTACGCCGACGCCCTGCAACCAGGTGATCAGCCGATTCAGGACTATGCGCTTTCGTTGGTACGATCGGCCGCCCACGGCCAATCCCTCCGTTTGGGGTATGGCCCGGAAGAAGCCTTGAGTGAAGGCGCCCTTCACCTGAGCACCAGCGGTTCCACCGGACAACCGCGTTGGGTGGTCCACCGATGGTCTGATTGGTGGAAGCTCTACCCCCTGCGTTGGGCCAGGAACAGCGGTGCCATGGCATGGCTCATGGCTCCGGATCACATCGGAGGATTGCATACCCTGTT
>CAIOCC010000014.1 GCA_903856555.1 uncultured Bacteroidota bacterium | reverse complement strand
TATTTCCGACCCATCCAACGATCCACCAAGACCGCCGTCATGGCGTCTCCTGTAACATTGACCACGGTGCGCATCATATCAAGGATGCGATCTACAGCCACTACCAAGGCGATGCCGGCGCTTTCCAGGCCCACCGACTGTAACACAATAACCAGCATGACCATCCCCGCTCCGGGAACCCCGGCCGAACCAATCGATGCCAAGGTGGCGGTAAGTACAATCGTTAATTGTTGGGTCCATGTCAAATCGGTCCCAAAGGCCTGGGCAATAAAGACCGTCGCCACCGCCTGATAGAGGCTGGTACCGTCCATATTAACGGTCGCCCCCAAGGGCAAAACAAAAGTCCGTACCTCTTCCCGTACACCTAGTTTTTCGGCGCATTCCAGATTCACTGGCAAGGTGGCATTGGATGAAGAGGTCGAGAAAGCCAACAACTGAGCCGGACTCATCACCCGAAAGAAACGTCGAGGCGAAAGGCCGCCAAAAACCCTCACCAGGGTTGCATAAACCGCCAACAGCATCAGGGCCAATCCCAAAACAACCGTAAGCGCATAGACCGACAAGGCACCCAAGAGTTCCAAGGCTTTGGCGGGATCGTTCCCGGCAAGATCGGCAATCAAGGATGCGATCAGCGCAAAAACACCGACCGGAGCAAAGGCCATAACATAATCCACCATAAGCAAAACGATGCGATTCAATTGACCGAACAAATCCCGAACCGATTGGGTTTGATCGGAAGGCAAGGACATGATGGCAACGCCCATAAACAAGGCAAAGAACACCACTTGCAACATGGAGGTGTTGTTGGACAAGGCATGAAACAAATTATCCGGAACCATGTCTACAATCGGACTCAACGGACCGCGTTCTTTGAACGCCTGGGCGTTGTTGAACCCTTGATCTGTTTGGGTACTGAATCGAGCTTTGAGGTCTTCGCGCCTTTCGGTGGACAGATAATCCCCCGGACGGACGATGTTTACCAATACCAATCCCAAGGTCACCGCCAAAACGGTCGTACACAAGAAAATCAACAAGGTGCGCCCCCCCATCGAGGATAATTTGCGCAAATCGCGCAATCCGGTGACCCCATCCACCAGCGAAACCAAGACCAAAGGAACCGCCAGGAGTTTGAGCAAATTCACAAAAATGGTCCCCAAGGGCTTGAACCATGTCAAAACAACACCGCTATATCCCAGACGGGCCGCTAACAGCCCTACCAAGGTCCCTGCCCCAATACCAAGCAAAATTTTGATATGCATCGGAAGACGTGTTTTGAATAGGCTCAACATGGCGACGGGAATAAGGAGCGATGGGGATAAGGAACAAAAGGGATGATGCGTGGGATTAGGGAAGTAGGCGTTGGATTTTGGCGGAGGGAAAGCCCAACCAATGGTCCAGGACGACCAAGGCCAGCATGGCTTCCACCACCGGGACAGCGCGCGGGACAACGCAGGGGTCGTGACGACCACGGGCCTTCAAAACCAGGGGTTGTCCCCGATGATCCACCGAATTTTGGTCGATGGATATCGTGGATGGAGGTTTGAATCCCACCCGGAACCAGAGGGGTGTTCCTGTACTCATGCCGCCCAAGACTCCTCCGGCATGGTTGGTGGCGGTTTTGATATGGGTCCATTCCGAGGTGTCCGCTGCCAGAATGGGGTCGTTGTAATGCGAGGCATGACCGGATGAGGCCGCCCAGCCTGAGCCCAGTTCAAAAAATTTGGCGGCGTTGATGGAGATCATCGCTTTGGCCAAATCGGCATCAAGTTTATCGTAAACCGGATCGCCCAAGCCAGCGGGCAAACCCTGACACCAACCCACCACCGTTCCTCCGACCGAATCACCACGAACGCGCGCTGTGTTGATTTCGTTTTCCATGGCCGATGCGATATCAGGCAAGGGGCAACGCAGCGGAGAGGACTCAATCTGCTCTTGGGTATAGGGAATTGAATCCTGCAGCGCATAGGCTTCGGCATCCATGCTGACCTGGCCCACCGAATGCACCCATGCATAACAATGAATACCTGCTTTGGCAAGAATTTGGACAGCCACGGCCCCGGCCATCACCCGCGCCGCTGTTTCGCGGGCACTGCTGCGACCCCCACCGCGGGGATCCCGCACCCCGTAGCGGGCCATGGTTGTAAAATCAGCATGGGATGGACGCAGGGTTTGACTCAATTCTTGGTAGTCTTCTGACCTGGCATCCTTGTTACGAATCGTCAACGTCAAGGGCGCGCCCGTACAGATCCCATCCAGACAGCCGGACCAGCACTGAACACGGTCCTCTTCGTTTCGGGCTGTGGTAAACGCGCTTTGACCCGGTCTGCGACGGTCCAACTGGGCCTGAACAAGGTCCAAGTCCAAAGACCAGCCGGCCGGAACCCCATCGATAACAACCCCAATAACAGGGCCATGGGATTCCCCAAAAGAAGTCATCCGAAACCGGGTCCCAAAACTATTACCTGCCATTTTTTGCTAAGTTAACCTTCCAATTCGTAACCCAAAGCCCTCCAATGCTCCCAAAAAGTCGGGTAGGACTTGGCAACGACACGGGCATCATCCAAAGCGATGTCCCAACCGGGCATGGCAAGCATGCTCATGGCCATTGCCATGCGGTGGTCTCCGAAGCTGCGAAGCGAACCCATTTCTGGTCGGTGATCTCCCTGCAGCTGCTGGGCCCAGGGCCGGTTGGGCTCGACCAACAAAACGATTTCTTCACCGTGAATCACCCGGCATTGAATACCGATACTCTGCAAATTATCACAAAGCGCTTGCAGTCGGTTGCTTTCCTTGTAAGCCAAATGTCCCACGCCTCGTATCTCCAACCGAAGCCCGCGCAGTACAGCCCATACGGCCAAAGCGGGCACCATATCCGGGATGCCTGCGGCGTGACAAATCCACCGG
>CAIOCC010000013.1 GCA_903856555.1 uncultured Bacteroidota bacterium | reverse complement strand
GCCAGTCGACCCATTTGAAAACGACGCCCCAACATGCTTTGGGAAGACTGAAAAAATGTTTCGGAAGTTTTGCCGCCTGCCAGATTTTGCCGCAGCGTGCTGTTGGTTAGGGGATTGTAAAAATCGCTGAAATTATAGGACGCGGACCAGGCCGATGCGCCTTCCTTGAGGTTTAGGTTGAAGCCGGTATTCCAACGATTTCCGCTTCCGAGCCCGGCATTGGCCGAACCTTGGTAACCCGGACCGGTGGCTCTTTTCATCACCACATTCAAGAGTCCGCCGGTGGTGTTGGCATCAAATCGAACCGAGGGGTTGGTCATGATCTCGATGCGTTCAATTTGCTCAGCTGGGATTTGTTCCAACGTGAGGAGACTGGGCCTCCCGTCCACAAAAATCTGAGGCACCGAATTGCGTAGTCGCACCGTCCCATCGGCATCGGTGGTCACCCCTGGCAAATTGCGCATCACCTCCAGGGCCGAGGCACCGCGAGCGGTCAGGTCCTTGTCCACCGTGTAGACCTTGCGATCGATACCCAAAACGGTGGTTTGCCGCGATTCAGTGATTTCGACGGTTTGCAATTTGGTGACATCCTCCTCCAAATAAAGATTGCCCAATTCGGTGATTGGAACGGAGGGGACCACCTGAAAACTCCGGTACAAAGGAATACAGCCCAAGAACCGCACCTCCAGGAGGTAGCGACCGGGGGGGACCTTCTCCATCCCAAAATACCCGCCGCTACGGGTTAAAGACCCCGATACCAGGGCGGAATCCGCGGTTTTGAGGACGGCCACCGAGGCAAATTCCAGGCCTTTGTTTTGGTTTTTGAGTAAAATCCGGCCTTGGACACCGGGACTTTGGGCCCTAACGAGGGTCGTTGGGGCACCTACAGCCACTACAAGGGCCAGAAATGGCAGGATAATCGACCAAAACGACGATTTGTGTTGGGAAGGGATGGAGCTGGTAAGGGTCATGAGTCCCCAAAAATACGCCCCGTCTTTGGGTCCAACTGCGTTTTTATTTGGCTCTGTTTGCCCCTACCTTTGCGGCCACATTTACCAAATTTATCCATGAGTTCTACCGGCAAAATCGCCCAAATTATCGGCCCGGTCATCGATGTGGCCTTCGAAAGCGGCAACCCGCTCCCCGAATTGTTTAACGCCCTGTACGTTGACCGCCCCGGTGGTCAGCGAGTGGTTCTGGAATGCCAGCAGCATTTGGGCGAGGACTCGGTCCGCACCATTGCAATGGACGGCACCGAAGGCCTTCTTCGGGGCATGCCCGTTGTGGATACCGGCAAGCCCATTCAAATGCCAACCGGTACCCAAATCAAAGGTCGTTTGTTCAACGTGGTCGGTGAGGCCATTGACGGCCTCCGTCCCATGGCTGAAAACACCGTGGGTCTTCCCATTCACCGCAAAGCCCCGGCTTTTGAGGATCTTAGCACGTCAACCGAAGTCCTTTTTACCGGTATCAAGGTCATTGACCTGATTGAACCCTATGTGAAGGGTGGTAAGATTGGTCTCTTTGGGGGTGCAGGGGTTGGTAAGACCGTTCTAATCATGGAATTAATCAACAACATCGCCAAAGGCTACGACGGAATGTCGGTTTTTGCCGGGGTTGGAGAGCGTACCCGCGAAGGGAACGATTTGATGCGTGAAATGATCGAATCCGGCGTTTTGAAATACGGGGATGCCTTCCGTCACGAAATGGAAGAAGGCAAATGGGCTCTGGACAAGGTGGACTACAAGGATTTGGAAGAATCCAGGATTTCCTTGGTCTTTGGTCAAATGAATGAACCACCCGGAGCGCGCGCGCGCGTTGCCCTTTCGGGTCTGACTCTGGCCGAACACCTCCGCGATGGGGACGAAAAGGACGCCACCGGCCGGGATATTCTCTTCTTTATCGACAATATTTTCCGCTTTACCCAGGCCGGCTCCGAAGTATCGGCCCTCTTGGGTCGTATGCCCTCTGCGGTGGGCTACCAGCCAACGTTGGCCACCGAAATGGGTTTGATGCAGGAGCGCATTACCTCCACCAAAAGGGGTTCCATTACCTCCGTCCAGGCGGTGTATGTTCCGGCGGATGACTTGACCGACCCGGCCCCGGCTACCACCTTTGCTCACTTGGATGCCACCACGGTTTTGAGCCGCAAAATCGCGGAATTGGGTATTTATCCCGCCGTGGATCCGTTGGATTCCACATCACGGATTTTGTCCCGAGATATCTTGGGGGATGCTCATTACGACTGCGCCATGCGCGTTAAAATGATACTCCAGCGCTACAAAGAGCTTCAGGATATCATCGCCATTTTGGGGATGGATGAACTCAGCGAAGAAGACAAATTGGTCGTCGGACGCGCTCGTCGTGTTCAGCGCTTTCTATCCCAGCCTTTCCACGTTGCCGAGCAGTTTACCGGCCTCAAAGGCGTCTTGGTGCCGATCGAAGAAACCATTCGCGGTTTTAACATGATTCTGGACGGCGAAGTGGATCAATACCCCGAAGCGGCCTTTAACCTCAAGGGAAGCATTGACGATGTGATCGAAGCCGGTCGCAAAATGCTTGCCGAACAAGCCTAAGCCATGGCCTTGGAATTGCAGGTTCTAACCCCCGAAAAAAAGATTTTCGAAGGCTCGGTGGTCTCTGTGAAGGTCCCCGGCAGCGACGGTCCTTTTGAGGTACTGCGTGATCACGCCCCCATCATGGCCTCGTTGCAAAACCCTGGCACTTTGGAGATTAAGGACGCCGCAGGCCAACAAACACGGTTTCGCCTGCTAGGCGGTGTCGTGGAGGTTTTGCATAACAAAGTCATGGTCCTCAGCCCGGGAATCGGGGAGGAACAAGGCTAGTCCGCCGCATCGCCCCAGGTGTCTTCGTCCTGGGCTTTTTCGTAGGCATACCCTGAACAGTCCATGTTGATGGAAATCCCTCCGTCGGGGGCTTTGAAGCTCGCTGGTTTGATTCCCAAGCGGCTGTCTCCATAAACTTTTTGCATAAAGAGCCCAAAGATGGGCAGAGCCGTATTGGCGCCCCCACCCAGGCTGGTACTCCGAAAATGCACGGATCGATCATCCGCCCCGACCCAGGCACCGGCCACCAAATTTGGATGAAAGCCGATGAACCAACCGTCGGAGTTGTTTTGGGTGGTCCCTGTTTTTCCGGCCAAATCACCGGTCAGGTTGTACCGGTAACGTAGGCGGGAGGCGGTTCCTCCATCCACGACTTTTTGCAGAAGCTTGGTCATCACAAAGGCGGTCTCTTCGCTAAGGACATCCTTGGTCTCGGGAAAATTTTCCATCAGAACATTGCCTTGGCGATCGGTAATCCGGGTGATCATCATGGGTTTGGTCCAAACGCCTTGGTTGGGGTAGGTGGCGTAGGCCCCGACCATCTCGTAAACACTCATATCAAAACTCCCAAGGCAGAGGCTGGGGTAGGGTTCCATGGGCGATGTGATGCCCATTTTGCGACTTAGCTCCAGGACCGGTTCGGGGCCCACTTGTTTCATCAGATAGGCCACGATGTTATTAATCGAAAGGGCCAATCCCCTGAACATGCTCATGGAGCCACCGATTTTGCCATCGTAATTTTTGGGAGTCCAATTTTCAAAAGCTTCGAAGGTGACGGGCTGGTTGGGAATGGGGAGGCAGGGATCAAAACCATTGTCCACCGCTACGGTATACACCAGCGGCTTGAAGGCAGAGCCCACCTGGCGTTTGGCCTGGGTATTGACATGATCGTATTGGCTAAAATCCATATCAATACCGCCGACCCAGGCCTTGATATGTCCGTTGTGAGGATCCATGGCCATAAATCCGGTATGCAGGAACTTTTTGGCATAACGAATGGAATCCATCGGGGTCATCAACGTATCCACAAAACCTTTCCATGTAAAGAGCCTGATATCGGTGGGCTCGTTAAAGTGCCTGCGGATCGCCGATTCGGACCAATCCTGGTCCTTGAGCCGCCGGTAACGCTTGGATCTTCGCATGCCTTGGTCCAGAATTTGGGTGAATTCACCCCAAGGGTCTTGGCCTTTCCAATGCTCATCAAACAGCGTCTGCAAGGATTTCATCTGGGTACGCACCGCTTCCTCGGCGTAGGATTGCATTCGGGAGTCCAGGGTGGTGTAGATTTTGAGCCCGTCCCGGTACAGGTTGTAGGGTTCGCCTTCGGGGTTTACCTGGGTTTTGATCCATTCGCTGAGCTCTTGGCGCAGGTATTCCCTAAAGTAGGTGGCGGTTCCCGCCGCATGGGACTGGGGCCGGAGACGCAAGGACAACGGCATGGCGCTGTAACGGTCTCCAACTTCTTGGTCCAAAAACCGGTATTTGACCATTTGCCCGATGACGGTATTTCGACGGTTGATGCAGCGGTCCGGGTGACGAACCGGCGAATAAAAGGTGATGCCTTTGAGAAGTCCTACCAACAAGGAGGCTTCGTGGACATCCAAGGCATGAACATCTTTGTCAAAATAGGTGCGGGACGCCGCGCTAATTCCAAACGCGTTGTACCCAAATTCGACCGTATTCAGGTACATGGCCAGAATTTCTTGTTTGGTGTACCGTTTTTCGAGTTGGACGGCAATGATCCATTCCTTGACTTTTTGGAGAATGCGGGCTGGTTTGGAGCGGGCCCGCTGCCCGTTAAAGAGGTTGAGGGCTAATTGTTGCGTGATGGTGGAAGCGCCCCCTTCTCGACCCATAAAAACCACCGCACGTACCAGGGCCCGCAGGTCGATGCCGGAATGCTTGTAGAAGCGGACGTCCTCGGTTGCCAACAAGGCATGAATAACATGCGGGGAGATTTCATGAAACTTGGTATAGGATCGGTTTTGGAGGTAGAATTTGCCGATGACTTGACCATCGGATGCAATAATTTCGGTTGCCAGGTTGCTCTTTGGGTTTTCGAGGTCTTCAAAAGAAGGCATTTCGCC
Source organism: uncultured Bacteroidota bacterium (assembly GCA_903856555.1). GTDB lineage: Bacteria > Bacteroidota > Bacteroidia > UBA7662 > UBA7662 > SYHX01. The sequence goes on along the minus strand of CAIOCC010000013.1, from coordinate 26,677 downwards.
CAGTCCGCCGGCGGCCGTCAGGAACAAAACACCCAAACCAGTGACCAGCAAGGATAGGTAAATGCCCCATACCCAGCGGGTCCAGGTGGGGGTTGGGTTCGGTTTTTTTTCGAGGGGTGTTGGCGAAGGCATAGGCTCAGGGTTGGTGTTCCCGCTGGAACAAGATCAAGTAATCGTTGAGCGATAGGTTTTTGTATAATTTGTTAAAATCATCGCGGGCGACATAGAACCAATCAAAGGATCCAGCCGGAAGGTCTCTAAATAGTTCGGAATCGGCTTTTGCGTGTTGCCAGAATTGCAGGGCCGAAAGGCGGTCGGGGGCTTCTTTGACGAGGACCAATTGTTCAACCTCACGGTAGACAGGGTAGGAAATTTTGACCCCCAGTCTGCGGTAGTTTTTTTCGGCAAACCGACTCATTTTGACCCCAATCTCAATGTGCTTTTCATAGACGGAGGCGTTCATTCGTAACACCAGGTAATGAGGCTGAAGGGAATCCCCTTTGAATTCGTAACGGTCTTTGACGCGGCTAGTTTCGTTGTCCGGACCGCTGTTGGCTCGTCCTTTGGATTTTTCGGGAAAAAGGGCATCCAGCATGGATTGAGCCGCCACCGCAAGGGCGGGTTGCGCCGTTTGACCGGCATAGGACTCCAAACTCTGGAGGAGACGGGTGCTGTCTTTGCGAGAGGCCGATACCGTCTCCAAAAAACCAAAATAAGGCATCAGCGTGTCAGAGCCAAAGCGGGATTTGGCCCATTTGCATTCGTAGACCACCGAATCGTAACGTCCCGAAACATAGAGTCGGTAACAACGACGGTAATGGGCTTCGGCGGCAAGGCGCAACGAATCGGAGGAGGCCGAGGCTTTGCCATGAATCATGGCCGTGAAGGGGGATTCAGGGTACAGGCTGTCCAGTAGGCGGGCGCTTTGATCCCGACGGTCCAGGCGTTTGAGGCTTTCGTAACACCGAAATGCTTGGTACAATACTTCGGGTTCTGTCGAAGTGCCTGGAAACCTTTCCAAGTGATTCTCCACCCAGGGAAGGGCCGCCCGAAAGTCGCCAAAGCGATCCTTGTAAAGTCGGGCCAGGGCCAGATGAGCTTTGCGGACGGCGGACAAGGATTTGTTACGGGATGCTTCGTCGCGGGGTATTCGCAACATCAAATTTTCGGCTGTTCTCGGTAGTTTGTTCAGGGAGTCTAGCAGCGGATCTTCTTCGGTTTCAGCGGTCGCGCTGTTGGCCCCTGCAGGTCCTTCCTCCGACGCGCCCTGGCCACCGACGGATCGTCTCCAATGATCGTTGTTATCGCGTTTTCCCCAGATTTGCAAGAACTGATTGTAATCGCTTCCCGTTAGTTGATTGTTGTAAAAATGCCAGTCTCCTCCCGCCGATGCAATGGAAGGATTGCCCATGCTGCGTTGGAGTAATAGGGGATCGACCCATTGATTGTTATTCGTTGCGGAACGGGCGGCTTTGGCCGAATCTTCGGCTTTGGCTTTGATACGGGCGGCCTCTTTGCGTTCCTCCTCGAGGATTTTGTTGAGACGCGCGGTTAATTTGTTTTCGGGGAGGGCTCCCAATTCCAGCAACGAATCCTGAACCTCGATGGTTTTGAGGTGGCGAACCATTTCACCCAAATAGGCTTGCTTGTTTTTGATTTCTTTGAAGCGGGGGTATTCTTTGTCGATGTTGTTGCTTAGGCTATCGTAAAAGAGTCGGGCCTCTTCGTAACGTTTTTCTTCAAAACAGGCATCGGCCAAGGCCAGCCAGGTTTTTTTGCGCTGTGCGTTGATTTCCAACGAATGGGTCAAGGCAAGTCGAAGGTTTTTTTCTGCGTCGTTGGTTTTTTGGTCGGCTTGGTCCAGCAAAGCCAATTCAAAATATAGGACATCGCGGTAGGGTACGTATTTTTTGGATTTGATGAGGTTGTTGAGAATGCGGCGGGCGTTGCGGGCTCCGCTACGGGCATCGGTGTAGGCGGTAACGGATTTGATTTTGCATTGGAATCGGAGTTCGGGATCGGGTCGACCGCGTTGTGCTTTCTGAAAATGGACCGGTGCTTTGCGGCTTTCTATCTGAAGGTAGAGTTGTCCTAACAAAAAATGCGTTCTTCGACGCTGGGCTGCTGACATGGGGTGTGGCAGAGCTCCTTCGAGGTATTCGGCCGCTTTGACTGGTCGCTTTTGGGCCAATTGGCATTCGGCGGCCGCTAGGTAGAGCATGGCCCTGCTGCGGGCAACCGCCCGAGGGTTTTCGAGGGCCTTTTCCAAGGCACCCTGCGCAGGTCCGTATTGACCGGACGCAGTATAGGATCGAACCAACCAGGCAGCGGCATGGTCTGCGTTGGGTTGACCCTTGTACTTTTTGATGACGTATTGAAAGGTTTCAATGGCGTCAAAATAGTCTCGTCGCAAATAATAACATTGCCCAATGAGCAAGAAGCCATCGTCCACCCAGCGGCTGTGTTCTTTGCGTTGAATCAGGTTGGAACATTTTTTGATGGATTCTTCAAAGGCCGAACTTCCCGAGGCAACCGACGCATCCAGCGATTCCACAAAAACGGGGAGCCATTGGGCATAATCGTCTTTGTGATTGCGATGGATTTCCTGCATTGCTTCGTCGTAACGCAATTGGGCGTAATACAACCCGTTGAAGCGGGCTGTTATGTTTTGGTACTGCCGCTTGGCCCAGCTCTGAGCCTGGGCTGTTGGCCCGCTGTACAAGGTGACGATCAGTACAACGATGCTCAGAATCCAGCGATGTCTTTTGGCAAGACGACGATCAAGGCCGGTAGCGGCCCAAGAGGGCAAGGGGGCGTTCAACGAGCAGGGGTCCGGGTGGCGCATGAAATCGGATAACCTCCAATAACGGAGGTAAAGTTATAAATTGCGGCCAAGCTCATGAAATTCCTCCGTTTCGGTCCCCGCTTCCTCCGTTTTTGGCGAAAAATGCGCCTGGATTACCGAATTATCGTGCGGACCGAAGGCGAATTGGATGCGATTGTGAACGTTCGACTGCGACCGCTCAACTGGTTTGTCCTCCTAAGCACTTTTTTGGTCCTGGGTTGGCTCTTTTTTGGAGCATTGTTGCTCTATACTCCTTTGGGGGGGTATATGCCAGGTGCTGCCAACCGGGACTGGCAGCGACAGGTGGTGGAGCAGACCCGACGGCTGGACTCTCTTGAAGAGGTTCTCCAAACCAGTCGCAGCCAATGGTCCGTCCTCAGAAGAGAGTGGCTGGGGGAAGATTCATTGCTTTATCAAGACCTGCCTTTACCAACCGTGGGACAGAATTACCATCCCGACAGCCTCTTGGACCCCAATGGCTGGGCCGATTCGCTGCTCCGGTTGGAGGTTGAAAGGGAGTTTGCCAACCGAAAGGCCGGCCGTTAATCTTAAATTTGCTGAATGAACATGCAATTACCGCTGAAACTAGGCCGTGCAACCGGCGTTGTCATGAATGCGATGGCCGAAGGCGCTGTCCTGGAAGGCAATTTGACCTGCAAAGGTGACCTTCGTCTTGACGGTACCGTCCAGGGGGAGGTTCGCATCGAAGGTCGTTTGGTCATTGGAGCCCAAGGCGCCATCCACGGACCGGTTCGTTGCCAGAATGTGCATGTCTTGGGCAAGGTCAACGGCCCCATTGAGGCCTCCGAGTCCATTCTATTGTCCGCTACGGCCCAAGTAAACGGGGACATCACCGCTCCCAAGTTGGTGGTTGAGGAAGGGGCCCAATTGTCCGGACGCTGCACCATGCAGGCCTTGCGTCCGGTGTATGCCGGGGATGCCCATGCCAAAACGGCTTGAGGGTTTAGCTCGATACGGGGGGTTGGCCGTTCAAATGGCCTTGCCCATCGCTGTCGGGGCCTGGTTGGGGTCCGTTATGGACCGTCGTCAGGGGACTTCCAGGCCATATTGGACCCTTTTGGGCTTGTTGGTAGGTCTAGTTTTGGCGTTTGCAGGGGTTTTTTCCCGGCTCAAAGACCGTTGATTGGCTCGTTTATCCCCTTTGGCTTCTTGGTTTCTGGGATTTGTGGCCCTGCACGGCTTGCTAGCCGCCGCCTATAAGCTGGTCACCTTGCTTGGCGGGGTTGGATTGCATGCTTGGTGGACGTCTTGGTTTTTGTCGGGCGGTGTCACGGTCCTTTATTTCTTCTGCATCCACGTGGTATCGCGTCGCCGCACGCCGAACCAGGCCTGGGCGATTCCATTGCCCTTGTTGCATTTGCTTTTGAACCTAATGGCCGTCTTGGTGGCACGATGGCTAGGGGTTCTGGAAACCAAAGCCGATGCCCTTGTTTTTGTTGCCCTGATTCTCCTTGATTTGGCTTTTGTAAATCGGGCCTTGGTCTCTATCTTGCGCCCGCATTGAAATCGGGTCAAATCGGCCTTGAATCATGCCCAAAGGCCCTTTATTGCACCATACTCCATGCGTCATTGTTTTGTAGTCCGCGGCTTTTCCCTGTGCCTGACCATTCTGGGCCTGTGGTTGTTGTCGGCGGCTCCTCGCCTTGCTTGGGCCGGCACCCCTTCGGCACCCCACAACGACACCGAACATGCCTCGGCGGATACCGCAGCGGAAGAGGCTTTTGACCCCTCCAAAGTCATTTTGCATCATATTGCCGACGCCCACGATTGGCATTTGTACGATCACGTCGATGCAGAGGGCGTTGTTCATCCGGTTTCTATTCCTCTGCCAGTCCTTCTGTGGTGCCAAGGCGCCCTTCACACCATGATGTCATCGGCCTTTGAACATGGCCATGCTCGCCCTGTTTCCAAGGGTCTCACCTTCCAAATGGACGAGCACGGTCACATCACGGAGGCCTCTGGACTTCGAGTTCTTGATTTTTCGATAACAAAGAATGTGGCCTCCATGCTTTTGAGCGTTGTCCTGCTGGTATGGATCTTTGGATCCGTCGCCCGCTCCTATGCCCGCTCCGATCAACGTCTTCCCGGTGGATTGGCTCGCTTTCTGGAGCCGATTATCCTCTTTGTGAGGGATGATATCGCTCGGCCCAACATTGGCGAGCATCGCTATCAACGCTACATGCCGTATTTGTTAACCGCATTTTTCTTTATTTGGATTAACAATTTGTTGGGCTTGCTTCCGACGGGGGCCAATTTGACCGGCAATATTGCTGTATCTCTGGTGCTCGCCGTTTTTACGATGTTCATCACCAATTGGAGCGGTAACAAGCATTATTGGGGTCATATTTTCAAACCCCACGTGCCCCTTTGGTTGTACCCCATCATGGTGCCGGTTGAATTGGTGGGTATTATCTCCAAACCTATTGCGTTGACCATTCGTCTGTTCGCTAACATTACCGCTGGTCACATTATCATTCTCAGCTTGATTTCCTTGATTTTTATTTTCAAAAGCATGGCCATGGCTCCTGTTTCTCTGGCTTTTGTGCTTTTTATGGAGTGCCTTGAAATGCTGGTGGCGGTATTGCAAGCCTACGTTTTTACCCTTCTCAGCGCCTTGTTTATCGGTTTGGCAACTGCCGAACCCGAAGCCAACGATCACCATTGATTTGACCGAATTCCAAAACCAACCAAAACCTCAACAACCTAAATTCAAAGTTATGACAACGATTACAGGACTCGCCGCTATTGGAGCAGGACTCGCCGCCATGGGCGCTGGCATGGGTATTGGCCGCATCGGCGGTTCAGCCACCGAAGCCATTGCTCGTCAGCCCGAAGCAGCCCCCAAAATTCAGACTGCCATGATCATTGCCGCGGCCCTTATCGAAGGGGTTGCCTTGTTCGCGGTGGTTGTTGCCCTGCTGGTAGCCTAAGGAGGTCTCCATGGACTTGGTAACCCCTCAACTGGGTCTGCTGGTCTGGCCTGCCTTATCGTTTTTGCTCCTTTTGCTGGTTCTCCGCAAGTTTGCGTGGAAACCGATTTTGGATTCAGTCAACGAAAGGGATGCCCAAATCAGACAGGCCCTCGATGCAGCCAAAGAAGCCCGCGACGCCATGGTGCGTTTGCAGGCTGATAACGAACAATTGATGGCCCAGGCCCGTGCCGAACGCGATCAGTTATTGACCGAAGCCAAGAAGACCAGGGATCACCTGCTCTCCGAGGCCAGGACCAAAGCCGAAGAAGAAGGCAAGCGCCTTTTGGACCTCGCTCGTCAGGATATCGAAAACGAACGCAAGGCTACCTTGACGGAGGTTCGAAACCTGGTCGCTGCATTGTCGGTGGACGTTGCCGAAAAGCTGTTGCGCAAGGAACTTCAAAAGGACGAGGCCCAAGAGGCCTACTTGCAACAGCAACTTCGAGAACTCCACATCCCCGCCCGCTAATCGCAACACTAGCCAACCCTCGCTGAAACCCCCTAAACCATCCCGCTGAATGAACAACCCACGCATTGCTAAACGATACGCTGTTTCGTTGCTTCGCTTGGCCACCGAGCGGGGCTGCGCCGATCAGGTTTACCAAAACATGAAGGATTTGGCAGGGGCTGTACGCAGCAATCGGGATTTGGACCGCATGTTTCGTTCGCCACTCATCAAGGCTGACGCCAAAAATCGTATCCTGGGCGCCTTGTTCGCCGGGTCTTTTGATTCCCTGACCATGTCCTTTTTGGAATTGGTGGTGCGTAAGCATCGCGAAGCCGAAACCGGAGGGATGGCCCAAGCCTATGTTGAGTTGTTTGAACAACAAAAAGGAACCGTCCGGGTTCGGGTCACTTCGGCCCAAGCCATGGATGAAGGCAACCGAAAGGACTTGGAACAACAATTGCGCAACGCCTTGGGCAACGGCGTTGAATTTGCCTACGCCCAGGATCCCGACCTCTTGGGTGGTTACGTGATGCAAAGCGGGGACCTCCGCGTGGATGCATCGCTGCGCCGGGATTTGAAAGAACTACGTCGGCAGTTTTCCGACAACCCCTATCTCCAAAAATTTTAAATTATGGCACATTTACAGCCGGACGAAATTTCCGCCATCCTACGGGAACAACTCGCAGGTCATCAGTCCCAGTCCCAACTCGAAGAAACCGGAACGGTTCTGCAAGTGGGTGACGGAATTGCCCGTCTCTATGGTTTGACCCGTGTTCAGGCCGGGGAATTGATCGAATTCGGAAATGGAACCCGTGCGGTCGTCCTCAACCTAGAAGAAGACAATGTGGGCGCGGTTCTTTTGGGTGGTTCCGAGGGAATCAAAGAAGGAGATACCGCCAAACGTACCGGCCTGATTGCGTCGATCAAAGTTGGTCACGGAATGTTGGGGCGTGTAGTGAATACCCTGGGTCAACCCATCGATGGCAAGGGACCTCTGCAAGGGGAGACCTTTGAGATGCCGATTGAGCGCAAAGCCCCCGGTGTGATTTTCCGTCAGCCGGTTCACGAGCCGTTGCAGACCGGTATCAAGGCCATTGACTCCATGATTCCGGTGGGTCGTGGTCAGCGCGAGTTGATTATTGGCGATCGTCAAACCGGTAAAACCGCGATTGCGATTGATACCATTATCAACCAAAAGGAATTTTACGAAGCCGGCAAGCCGGTTTATTGTATTTATGTTGCGGTGGGTCAAAAAGCCTCGACCGTAGCCAACATCGTCAAGACCCTCGAAGACAACGGAGCCATGCCTTATACCATTGTGGTAGCGGCCTTTGCTTCGGACCCTGCACCCCTGCAGTTCTATGCACCCATGGCAGGAGCGGCGATTGGGGAGTATTTCAGGGACCTTGGAAATCCTGCCCTAATTGTTTACGACGATTTGTCCAAGCAAGCGGTGGCCTATCGGGAAGTATCGCTGTTGTTGCGTCGCCCTCCCGGACGCGAAGCTTATCCCGGGGACGTTTTTTACTTGCACTCCCGCCTTCTCGAGAGAGCCTGCAAGTTGAATTACAACGATGAGATTATCGCAAAGATGAATGATTTGCCCGAGTCACTCAAAGGCAAGGTCAAAGGCGGTGGCTCATTAACGGCCCTTCCTATCATTGAAACCCAAGCGGGTGACGTATCGGCCTATATTCCTACCAACGTGATTTCGATCACCGATGGACAGATTTTCTTGGAGTCCAATCTCTTCAATTCCGGTGTCCGTCCCGCCATTAACGTGGGTATTTCGGTGTCCAGGGTAGGGGGTAACGCTCAAATCAAGTCCATGAAGAAAGTGGCCGGTACCCTCAAGCTGGACCAGGCGCAGTACCGGGAATTGGAGGCCTTCTCCAAATTTGGATCCGATCTGGACGCCTCTACCAAGGCTGTTTTGGACAAAGGAGCCCGAAACGTTGAGATCCTCAAGCAACCGCAATACTCGCCTTTCCGGGTGGAGGATCAGATTGCTATTATTTACTTGGGAACCAAAGGCCTATTGATGGATGTGCCCATGGCCAAGGTTCGGGAATTTGAGGCTGATTTTCTGGCCACCATGCGGGCCAATCACCCCCAGGTTCTGGAGGCCCTCAAAGCCGGTAAATTCGATGATAGTCTGACCGATGTTCTGTCGGCCACGGCCAAGCAGTTAGTCGCCCGATACAAAGCCTAAGAACGGTAATCACAACCACCAATGGCCAATCTCAAAGAAGTCAGGGTCCGAATCGCCTCGGTTGTTTCAACACAACAGATCACCAAAGCCATGAAAATGGTTTCGGCCTCCAAACTGCGGAGGGCCCAAGGCGCAATTCAGCAAATTCGTCCCTATGCCGAGGGGTTGCAAAACATGGTCGGGCGTTTGGTTTCGGGGCTCGAAGGATCTGCGGCAGAGATGCCATTGACCTCGGTCCGGGAGATCAAACGTGTGGGCGTTGTTTTGCTAACATCGGATAAAGGTTTGTGTGGTGGTTTTAACAGCAATCTCATCAAAACAGCCCGCCGATTCATCCAAGATTTACCGGCCGACCAACAAGCAACCCTGATTCCGGTAGGTCGCAAGGGGGTCGATTTCTTCAAGCGTTCCGGCTTGCCCCAGGACTTGCGATTCAAGGATTTGATGCTCAAAATCCGTTATCAGGCCACCGCCGAGATGGCTGACCAGCTTAGCAAAGCCTTTGTTCAGGGAGAATACGATCAGGTCGTAGTGGTTTACAGCGAATTCAAAAACCCAGTGGTTCAGTATTTTCGGGTGATGCCCTGGTTGCCCTTGCAGGCCGAATCCCCAAGCGCATCCTCATCCTCATCAGGCGCCGGCGCCGGCCAAGGGGCCGCTGATTATTTGTACGAACCCGGCCGTGAACAGATCGTTCAGGATTTGTTACCGTTTTCGCTGGCCATTGATTTGCACAAAGCCATGTTGGACACCCAGGCATCGGAGCACGGTGCCCGCATGACAGCGATGGACAAGGCCACCGAGAATGCGGGGGATTTGTTACGGGAATTGAGGCTTCAATACAACCGAGCCCGACAAGCGGCCATTACCACCGAAATTACCGAGATTGTTGGCGGGGCAGCGGCCCTGGCCGGTTGATCTACTGGACCCGTGGCCTGCGCGGTGGACGGTAGGTTATCCCACATGTTGTTATGTTAGATAAAGTCTTTGGTCTCTCCGATTTGGATGGGACTGCACAGGCTTTGTTGGATCACGCCCACCGTCATCAGACTGGTTCTGGACCGATCGTTTTGGCCTTGATTGGTGGAATGGGTGCGGGCAAAACCACGTTGTTCCGCGCCATGGGCTCCTGCCTCGGTTGCGATCCATTGCCGACCTCCCCAACCTATGCTTTGATGCAGGAGTATCGCACCGACCATGGCAAGGTTGTTATCCATGCCGACCTCGATCGTCTGCGGGGACCGGAGGAATGGTTGGACTTGGACCCGGAGCACTTATTGGACCGGGCCGACTGGGTATGGCTGGAATGGCCGGAACGAGCAGGACCTTATTTGCCTGCATCAACTCTTTTTTATAAGCTGGAATCGCTGGTTCAGGCAACGGATCTGCGGGGTACTGGCATCGATCCCGCTGAAGTCCCCCATCAGCGACGCCTGACCTGGGTGGATGGGCTTGACCCGCTTTGACCCTAAATTCGTTACGACCATGAATACCCCCGATACCCTCCTTGCTCCCGTTGCAACCTCCACTCGGCAGGTGAACCTGCGCGTTGGGATACCCTGTGAACGAGGATTTCAGGAGAACAGGGTGGCCATTACGCCTCAGGGGGTTGCTTTGTTGGTTCATAACGGTCACCAGGTGGTTGTCGAGCGGGATGCCGGCGTCCCTAGTTTTTTTAGCGATCAGGATTACGCCGAGGCAGGGGCTCAATTGGCCGATGGACCGGCCGAAATCTATGCGTGTCCGGTGGTGGTCAAGGTGGGTCCGGTGCCTACCGAGGAGCTAGGGTATTTGCGTTCTGGGCAAACGGTTTTTTCGGCTTTGCATTTACCTGGATTGGGTGCTGCTGACCTCAAAGAAACAGTCTCTCGTCGTATCACAGGGATTGCCTACGAACATCTGACCGATCGCAGTGGTTACCTGCCGGTGGTCCGTTCCATGAGTGAAATTGCGGGAACGATGGCGATTTTGATTGCTTCGGAATACATGAGCAATCAATACCAAGGTCGGGGTCGTTTGTTGGGTTCGGTCAGCGGGGTTCCCCCCACCCGTGTTCTGATTTTGGGAGCCGGTACCGTTGCGGAGCAAGCCACCCGTGCGGCCCTTGGATTGGGGAGTGAGGTGGTGGTTTTTGATAATTCCCTGCGGAGGCTCCGTCGCTTGCAGGCTCTGGTAGGCCGCCCGGTGTACACCTCGGTGCTACACCCCCGCTTGTTGGCTGAGCAACTGGCCATGGCCGATGTCGCCGTGGGGGCGATGGGCGCTCGCAACGGTCGCACCCCCATGGTGGTGACCGAAGACATGGTGCGGGGCATGAAAACAGGTTCGGTGATTGTCGATGTAAGTATTGACCACGGCGGTTGTTTTGAGACCTCCAGGCTCACCAACCATACCCGTCCTGTTTTTGAGCAATTTGGAGTGATTCACTACGGGGTGCCCAATATTCCATCCCGGGTTTCGCAGACCGCTTCGGAGTCGCTCAGCAATATTATGACCCCCATCCTTTTGGAAGCCGGGCAACGGGGGGGAATGGAGACCTGTTTGTGGTTGGAGCCTGGACTGCGGGCGGGCGTTTATTGCCACCAAGGTCTCTTGACCCAGCGTTATCTGGGTGAAAAATTCGGCTTGCCCTGGACCAGCATGGAGGCCATGATGGGCTCAGGAATGTAACAGATCCTCGATGGGGGGTCAGGGGCCTACTATTCATGATTGTTTAACTTTTTTGAAGAAAAATTCAACAAACGCTTGGAATTTGAAAATTTCTTGTAAGTTTGTTTAACAAATCGCCCAAAAGGTTAAACAAATGGATACCAACTTCACCGATCAGGTCGCTACCCACGCCCTCGCCCTCAAAGGGTATGCCTTGTTTTTGACCCAAAACAAAGAAGAAGCCCACGATTTACTCCAGGAAACCTACCTGAAGGCTTTTTCGAACCGGGATCGTTTTGCGCCGGATACCAACCTCAAAGGCTGGTTGTACACCATCATGAAGAACACCTTCATTAACAATTACCGCCGCAAGGTCAAGCGCAATACGTTCAGCGATCAAACCGACCAAGATTACTATATCAACCAGCCCAGCCAGCGGATTCCCAACCAAGCCGAATCCAAAATGGTTATGGATGACCTCAACAAGGCCATCGCTTTGTTGCCCTTTGAACTCAGGGAGGCTTTTATGCTCAATTTCAAGGGTCACAAATACCAGGACATCGCCGATCAATTTGGGATTCCCATTGGGACGGTCAAAACCCGTATCCACTTGGCCCGCAAGGTCCTCAAGCGCAAATTGTCGGTCTACGGGGACCAGTACGGGCTGAACGCAGCCTAGTTTCCCGGGGCCCGCTGGGCCCATCTGTCTTTTTTTTCAACATTTCAAGCCATTTGGCCATGTTTTTGTTTTAAGAACATGAGCCAATCAACATCAACATCCCCTAAGGTCGTGGTGGTGGGGTCGGGTTTCGCTGGATTGTCGGCGGCCTCGGTCCTTGCTTCCAAGGGCTACCGCGTGCGTTTGCTTGAAAAGAACCAAGAGCCTGGAGGCCGAGCTCGGGTTCTCAGCGAAGCGGGTTTTCGCTTTGATATGGGGCCATCCTGGTATTGGATGCCCGATGTCTTTGAGCAATACTTTGGGCTTTTTGGCCGAAAGGTCTCCGATTATTATGAACTGGTTCGTTTGGACCCGGCCTATACCATCGTTTTCGGACCGGAACAACGCTTGGTGGTCCCGGCCCAGGCCGAAGCCCTGGAGGCCCTCTTTGAGTCCTACGAAAAGGGAGCGGGTTTGAAGCTGCGTTCCTTCTTGAAACAGGCCGCCTACAAGTACGAAGTCGGTATCCGGGATTTGGTTTTCAAACCGGGCCGCAGCCTCGGAGAATTTCTGAGTCCTCGATTGATATGGGATGTGTTACGAATGGATGTTTTCAAGTCGATGGCATCCCACGTGCGATCGCATTTCAAACATCCGTACCTCGTTCAAATGATGGAATTCCCGGTTCTTTTTTTGGGAGCGACACCTCGTAACACACCGGCCTTGTACAGCTTGATGAATTACGCCGACCTGGGTCTGGGGACCTGGTACCCCATGGGCGGTATGGGCAAAATTGTGGATGGAATGGTTTCGTTGGCCCAAGAACTTGGCGTGGAAATCATTTACAATCAAGAAGTTAAATCCGTGAAATCCCAAGGCGGTCGGGTTCGTTCGGTGTTAACCATGGATAACGAATACGAAGCGGATGCGGTGGTTGTGGGGGCGGATTACCGTCACTTTGATCAGGAAGTATTGCCGGCCGAACATCGCAATTATTCGTCTTCGTATTGGGAAAGCCGAGTGTTGGCCCCCTCCAGCCTTTTGTTTTATATCGGTTTATCGAAGCCCATTGAAGGGCTTACGCACCATACGTTGTTTTTTGACGAAGATTTTGGATTGCATGCCGAGGAAATTTACACCCATCCTCAATGGCCCAGCAAGCCGCTTTTTTACACCTCTCTGGCTTCCAAAACCGATCCGGGGGTGGCCCCTGAAGGGATGGAAAACCTGGTGATTTTGGTTCCTCTGGCTCCGGGCCTGGAAGACACCGAGGAATTGCGTGAAAAGTACTACCACCTCATTATGGATCGCTTTGAACGCTTGACCGGGCAGGCCATCCGCAGCCACGTTGTTTACCGTAAATCCTATGCTCACCGGGACTTTGTCAAGGATTATCATTCGTTCAAGGGCAATGCCTACGGGCTGGCCAATACGCTGACCCAGACCGCCCTGCTCAAACCATCCCTCAAGCACAAAACCCTGTCCAACCTGTATTTCTGTGGGCAGTTAACCGTACCCGGTCCCGGGGTTCCTCCTTCCTTGATTTCGGGCCAGGTGGTGGCCGGGGAACTCATGAAAGAACATCCCCTGAAGGCCTAATCCAAACTATTGGGTTCTTCAATTGTTTCACTAAATCAGGCCAAAACGACGCAAGCGCTCCAAAATACCCTAGCTTACAATCAAATTACCGATATGATGGAATTGTACCGCGAAACCAACTTCGCTATCTCCAGGCTGATTACCCGGCAATACAGCACTTCTTTTTCGCTGGGTATTTTGGCCTTTCAGCCCTCCTTTAGGGCTCCGATTTATTCCATCTATGGATTTGTTCGGTATGCCGATGAAATTGTGGACACTTTCCACGATTACGACAAGACCACCCTTTTGGAAGAATTTCGCAGAGATACCTATCTAGCCCTCGAAAGAGGAATCAGCCTCAACCCCGTTTTGGATTGTTTTGTGCAAACCGTGAAGCGTTACGGAATCGAAATCGAGCTCATCGATGCTTTTTTGGATAGCATGGCCATGGATTTGGACCAGGTCACCTATGCCAAGGAATCCTACGAGAATTATATCTACGGTTCGGCCGAGGTGGTTGGCCTTATGTGTTTGAGGGTTTTTTGCTCCGAAAAACCAGGACTTTACGATGAACTCAAGGAGGGCGCTCGGGCTTTGGGGGCGGCCTTCCAAAAAGTAAATTTCCTGCGTGATCTCAAAGATGATTACCAAAACCGGGGCCGCACGTATTTCCCAAATTTGAACTTGGGCTTGCAATTGGATGAACGCTCCAAGCGCGAAATCGAAGAGGATATTGAAGAGGATTTTCGTTGCGCGTACGATGCCATTCGCCGTTTGCCCAAGGGAGCTCGGATTGGTGTTCTCACCGCCTATCGATTTTACCGCAATCTTTTTCGGAAAATACAGCGCTCCACCTCCGAACAAATTTTGCAGGAACGAATTCGGATCTCCAATGCCGAAAAAGCCGCGCTCCTATGTTATTCGGTGCTCGAGCATCGTTTAAGTTAATTGTTGTTGGGGTCAGCGCCGTCTTCATGGCCTTGGCTCCGGTTCCCTCCCAATCCAAGGGAAATACAGGCTGCTTAAATCAACAGGCCTGGTCTTTGTTTTGTTATTTTGAGTGGGCTTCCTCTGGATTTACCGAGAAGGAATACCACGGGTTGATGGCCAAAGCAGGAGGGGCGGGGCGGGTGCCCATCGCTTACCGGGGGGCTTACCGAGGTCTTGCAGTCCCTTCCATGGAGGGGCCTGTTCAGAAATACAGCGGTGCCAAGGCGGCGGTCGAGGATTTGAATCGGGCGGTATCGGAGGATCCTACTAACCCCCGTTGGCGCCTGCTTCGCTGGGTGTTAGAGCGTGAAATCCCGTCTTGGTTGGGATTATCCAAGCATAAAGGGGAGGACAAAGCGTTTTTGGACCGGGCCCGTGCGGCGCTAAGTCCAGAGCAAATCCGGAAGGCGGGCCCCAAGGGCGATTTGGATTGGGTGTTTTTTTTGGGTAAAATCCGATAAAGAGCTCGAATACATTTTATTTTTGTTGTTTATAATCCCGCTTAATTAATGTCCTCAACAACTGAAAAGTCCAGGCGCCATCATCGGCACCGCAAAATTCAAGCCCGTGTTGCCGTTGTAGGGGGCGGAATTGCTGGGATGGCAGCGGCAGCCCGTTTAGCGGTATCCGGTTGCCAAGTGGTCCTATTTGAGGCCAACGATATCCTTGGTGGCAAATTGAACGATCGGCACAGCGCCGGTTTTCGCTTCGATTGTGGTCCCTCTTTGTTTACATTGCCCGAGACCTTGGAAGCCTTGTTTAACGATTGTGGCAAGAATTTAAAGGATTATCTTCAATACGACAAACTCGACCTAATTACACGTTACCATTACAGTAAAGGGAACTATGTTGACGCCTGGGCGGATCAAGAAAAATTGGGGGTCGAACTCTACGATAAGTTCAACGAAGACCCCGCGAAGGTTCGGAAGTATTTCAAGAGAATCAAGTGGATTTATAATTTAACAACACCTGTTTTTTTACAAAAATCCATCCATCGCCGCTCAGAACTTTGGTCCTTATCAAATTTATTTAAACTATTCGCCCTGCCTTTTGCGGGTGTTTTTCGGAGTTTGTACGAGTTCAATCGTTCGGCCTTCGACAAAGAGCGTACGGCTCAATTGTTTTCCCGTGTGGCCACCTACAACGGCTCCGATCCCTACAAAGCCCCCGGAACGCTTGCGCTAATTAATCACGTGGAGTACGGCTTGGGTACTTATTACCCCAAGGGGGGGATGATTGCGATTCGAGATGCCCTCCAAAGGCTTATTCAAGAACTTGGGGTGGAGGTTCGATTGGAAACCAAAGTGGATCGCTTTCATGTGTTCCAAAACCGCATCATCGGCGTTAAAGTAAACGGGGAGCGAATTCCGTTTGATCGTGTCGTGTCCGCAGTGGATATTGCGTATGCCAAAGAATACCTTTTTTCAAGGGACCTCTTGGAGCCTAAATTAAAAACCAGTGATTTAGGGATGTCGGCCATGGTTTTTCATTGGGGCATCAAAGGAACGTTCCCCCAATTAGATTTGCATAATTTGTTTTTTTCTCGTAAATACCGAAGGGAGTTTAAATCTTTGGCGGCTAAGCAAATTCCTCAGGAAAACACAATATACCTTTATGTCAGTTCCAAGTTTAACAAGTCCGATGCGCCCGATGGCCACGAAAACTGGTTTGTTATGGCGAACATGCCATGTGATCAAAAGCATGATTGGGAAAAAATTACCGAAATAACCCGCAAAAGCATTTTAGGTCGATTGTCGTCCGATCTATCGGTTAATGTGGAAGACTTGATTGTAGACGAGAATGTTATGACGCCTCTCACCTTTGAACAAACAACCCGCAGTTATGCCGGGGCCCTGTACGGACCTCATTCCAATTCTGTTTTTTCGGCTTTTCGGCGATATCCCAACAAGCACCCTCGGATTCACGGGTTGTATTTTTGCAGTGGATCGGTGCATCCAGGCGGTGGTATTCCCATATGCTTGCATTCAGCACAGATTGCAACACGCTGGTTGATTGATGGTTTGCGCAAATCCAAAGTCAAGCATCGTTCTCACTCGTCCGAATAAGGCCGCACGCAGGCAGTGAGGTTGCTTAACAGCCCGTGGCGTTATCGTTGGTGGTGGCCTCTCATTTTTGGGTGCGGGGCCTTGGGGACCATCTTGACGCCTTATGATTGGTTTTTTGTCAAGATGACCTTTCCGGTCCTCAGCCTTGGTGCGCTTTGGGTGGGGTGGTCCGATCGCGAGGCCTTCCAGCCGCGGGATTGGTTGGTTGTTTTTTTGTGTTACGCTTTTGGTTGGAGCATGGAATGGCTGGGCGTGAAAACGGGCTTGGTATTTGGGGCCTATCATTACGGTCCATGGCTGGGGCCTCGGTGGTGGGGGGTTCCCCCGCTCATTGGGTTGAATTGGGTTATTCTGGTCTGGGCAGTGCGTGGATGGTTACCGTCCAAAACAAGCAGCCCGGTCCCATCTTGGTGGAGGGATGTGTTGGGGGGCGCTTTGGTGATGGGGATGGATCTGTTGATTGAACCCGGCGCAACGCGATTGGGCTTTTGGGTCTGGGATCAGAAAACAGCGATGCAAGGTTGGGCTGGGTCTTTGGTGGTAGCCCCTCTCCAAAATTACCTGGCTTGGTGGGTTATTGCATTTTTGATGTTACGAGGTATGGCCTGGGGGGGGGTTACGGGGAGTCGGGCACCCTTGCACCGCGCCGCCGGCTTTTACGCCATCTGGATGATGGCTTATTTTGGAATTCTTGCCTTGGGGATTTTTGGATTTCGTTTCTAGGAACCGGTGAATTGGGGGGGCCTTTTGTTGACAAAGGCGTCCATCCCTTCTTTTTGGTCGGCACTGGCAAAGAGCATGTAGAAATTCTTGCGTTCGAATTCCAAGCCCTCACTGAGGTTGCTATCCTGTGCCTTGAGGACGGATTCTTTGGCCAGCCGAACCGCCAGCGGGGCCCGAAGGGCTATTTCAGAGGCCAAACGCAGTGCTTCGTCCAGGTACACCTCAACCGGTACCACTCGGTTCACCAAACCCCAGGCCAGGGCTTGTTTGGCGCTGATGGGTTGGCCTGTCAAGACCATTTCCATGGCGTTGACTTTGCCAATTTGCCGGGTCAATCGTTGGGTTCCGCCGGCACCCGGCATGATACCCAAGAGGATTTCGGGTTGCCCAAAGCGGGCGGTTTCGGAGGCGACCACCAGGTCGCAATGCATCACCAACTCGTTGCCACCCCCCAGAACAAAGCCTGAAACAGCCGCAATCAAGGGCTTCTTGAGGCGACGAATTTGTTCCCAGGTGGAGAATTGGTCAATCAACAACATATCAATGGCTCCTTTTCCGGACATTTGATGGATGTCTGCTCCAGCGGCAAAGGCCTTTTCGTTGCCCGTCAAGACCATGGCGCGAACATTCTCGTCCTTGTCCAAGATGGCCAGGGCGTCTCGTAATTCGGCCATCAATTGGAGATTCAGGGCATTGAGTTCTTTGGGACGGTTGAGACGCAACAAGGCGACCCCGGGTCGGATTTGCGGGTCCACCAGGACCAGTTCGTTTTTCATGCCCCTAAAATAAATGCAAGGGAGGGGACCGACCCCTAAGGTGGCTCGCTTTGGCTTAGTTTTGAAAAAAAAACAACCATGAAGAAATTCGCAACCACCTTTTTCGCTTTCCTTTTGTTCATCCTGGCACAGGCTACGTTTTTACCGGCCGCTGCCCAATTGGCTTTGCCCCAGCCTTCGCCCCGTTGCGGTGCCCGGCTCACCATGGGTGTCACCGATATCGAGGTGGATTACGGATCGCCGGGCGTTAACGGCCGCGCTTTGTGGGGTAGCCTGGTTCCATTTGATGAAATTTGGAGAAGCGGGGCCAATTCGGCCACTTGGATTTCTTTCAGCACCGAAGTCCAGGTGGGTGGACAAACCCTCAAGGCCGGCAAATATGCTTTGTACTTGATTCCACGCGCTGACAAACCTTGGATTTTGGCCTTGAACAGCAACGAGGGCCAATGGGGGTCCACCAATTTCAAAGAGAGTCTGGACATCCTTCGGACCGAAGTCCAAATAGCCCCGGCACCCTCCTTTGCCGAGCGCTTGCAATACAGCCTGGAGTACATCGGGATGTCCTCGGCCCAGTTGCGGATGCATTGGGGACCTACGACCTGGACGCTCCCCATTCAGTCCGATGCCAAGAGCTTGGGCATGGCCAATGTTCGCAAATTCTTTGTTGACCGCCCCGGCGATTGGTACCCCTGTGCGAATGCCGCGGCCTTTGTTTTGGAGAACGGGAACGATCCGGCCTATGCCCTCGAGTTAGCCCAAAAGGCGGTACGCCTGAACGGTGAGCATTTTTACCCTCGCTGGATTTTGGCCAGGGTGCATGCAGCGCGGGCTGAATTCCGAATGGCTGCTGAGCAGGCTGATCAGGCTCGTATCAAAGGCGAGGCCGAGAACTCGGATTGGTACCAGGGTTATGCGGGTGATATCGCCAAAAACATGAAGGCCTGGAACGAAGCAGCCGGACCCTTGGTCCCTGCCGGAAAGAAGCGCAAATAATTGAGGCAAGCATCTTGCACCGACCGTTGGAGCCGGCCCAGACTCGGGGTCGCTTGGTTCCTCCTTGTTCTGTTGGCATTTCCACCTTGTGGAATGGCACAGGGCGGCTTTGGCTATCGTCCCGGTTGGACCCGTGATCAAATCCGCGAAGAAATCCGGGGATTGGGGGTGGACGGCTCGGTCTTGTACATCGCTGCCCATCCCGACGATGAGAATACCCGGTTCTTGGCGTTTATGGCTCGCCATAAGCGTTGGAGGACCGGGTACCTCTCGTTAACCCGGGGGGATGGCGGACAGAATCTCATCGGGGATCATACCGAATACGATTTGGGAATTATTCGTACCCAAGAATTGTTAGCGGCCCGCAGGGTGGACGGTGCGGAGCAGTTTTTTACGCGGGCCAATGATTTTGGTTTTTCCAAGAATCCGGAGGAGACCTGGCAACATTGGGACCGTGAAAAGGTCCTGGCGGATGTGGTTTGGGTGATTAGGCTTTTCAAGCCCCGCCTCTTGGTCACGCGATTTAGTCCTTTACCGGCTGCAACCCACGGGCATCATACCGCTTCGGCGCAGTTGGCGGTGGAGGCTTTTTTTGCGGCGGGTGATAGCACTCGTTTTCCAGAGCAATTGAGTCAGGTGCGTGTCTGGCAACCATCCCGCTTGGTCTGGAACACCAGCTGGTGGTTTTACGGTCGTCAGGACTACGACAAAACCGGGCTGCTAAGCCTGGACGTTGGAGGCTACAACCCTCGCCTGGGGCGGTCCTACGGTGAGCTGGCTGCCGAAAGCCGTTCCATGCACCAAAGTCAGGGCTTTGGGGCGGCCCGTCAGCGGGGTACGGAGCGGGAATATTTTCAGTGGTTGGCCGGGGATTCGGCCATTCATGATCCCTTGGAAGGGTTGGAGCGGTCGGTTATGAACGGTACCGCTTCGACGGATTGGGATGAATGGGCGAGGGGGGTTCGAGGTTTGTATGCCTTGTTGGAAACCGAAAACACCGAGGCTTGGCTCAAGGGTTTGGCTCCTTTGATTCCCTTCTTGGACCGGATTCTTGAGGACCCCACACGTTCCGATGAAGACCGACTTTTGGCAAGGGAGCGCAAAGAAAAAGTCAATCGCTTATTGGCTGAAATCAGCGGCCTTTGGGAGGAGGCCGTGGCCGCTCAGCCTGCCGTGGTCCCCGGTGATTCGTTGAATTGGGAATGGCAGGTTTTGCGTCGCAACCCATCGGCCACCGTGAAGGTGGTACCGCTAAGTTTGAGGTTGTTGGGCTTGTGGCCCAACGGTCAGGAACGGACGCTGTGGGATGGAAAGACGGCGCCTACGGCCAACGATTTGGGGGATTCCCTCCATCGCTACGCTTTTAGAGCAGCATTGCCCGCGGGGATGCCCATGTCCGGCCCTTTCTGGAAAGCCGAGGGTCCGCGCTCTGCGCATTATTCCGTGCCTGATTTTGGGTCTCATCGCCCCGAGTCGCCTCCATCCCTGATGGTGGAATCGCGTTGGTTGTGGTCGATCGAGGCCATGGAGATTCCAGTAACATTGCGTACGCCTTTGCTCTACAAATGGACCGATCCTGTTTTGGGCGAACGCTACCGTCCGATGGAAATGGTGCCTGCTTGGCAGCTTGGCTTGGAACCCCGCCAGTTGGTCGTACCCGATGGGGTCCGTGAATTACGTTTTCGATTGTCGCTGCGGATGGAGAAAGGCCCGACAGCCCCCAATCGAACGGATACCCTTCGCTGGGGTCTGGCGGGTTGGCCCGAAGGTTGGCGATTGGCATCGGAGCCGCCTCTACTCCTGAACCCGCGCCCCGATTCCCTGTATACCTGGGAAGCTGTTTTGACGACCGTGGGTCGGGAGGCGGGTCAGGGGGGTATCGTGACTCCTGCTGTGTACCGTTCGGTTCAGGGCCGGTGGATCCCCCAGGAATTGGCCTCGGTGGTGCGTCTTGAATACGGGCACATTCCAATCCAGACCCGGGTGGTTCCGGTAGAGGCATCGGTGGTTCGCTTGCATCAAAAATCCTCCGGAAAGGTGGTAGGTTATCTGCGGGGTGCCGGGGATGAGACCATGACCGCCTTGGCCCATATGGGTTACCGGGTGGTGGACTTGGATCCCGCCACGGCGACCCCTGCTTTGCTCAAAACCTGTCAAAGCATAGTGCTGGGAGTTCGCTTTTACAATACCTGCCGAACCCTTTCCCGGATTCAGCCCATGCTCACGGACTATGCGGCCCAGGGAGGGCACCTGCTCATTCAATACCAAACGACCTCCAATTTGTTGTTAAAACAATGGACGCCGATTCCCTTGCAGTTGGGTCGATCCCGGGTCACCGAGGAACAGGCCGAGGTTCGCTTCTTGCTTCCAAATCATTCCTTGTTAAACAAGCCCAATCAATTGTCATCCAATGATTTTGATGGTTGGGTCCAAGAACGAGGTTTGTATTTTGCGCAACAATGGGATCCCGCCTGGACCCCCTTGTTGGGCATGAACGACCGTGGGGAAGAGGAACAAAAGGGATCACTCTTGGTTGGTCGTTACGGAAAAGGCACGGTTGTTTATTGCGCCTTGTCGCTGTTTCGACAATGCCCTCAGGGCGTACCGGGCGCGTTTCGTTTGTTGCAAAACCTGGTGGAATATGCACCCTGAGACCGATAAGGTTTCGGGCTCATCAGCGAAGGAATCGGGCGGGCCGAACCCTTGGCCTCGTTGGTACCTGGCTCTGGCCTTGTTTTGGTTGGCTTTTGTGGGTTTGTTGGCCTTTTTGACCCGTCTTGGTTCATGAGTACGCTGGATTGGTTGGTTTTTTTGGGTAGCCAGGGCCTTATTCTGGCCTATGGTTTGTGGTCCATGAGCCGGCAAGGTCAGGCCGAATCCTACCTACGATCGCGTTCGCAGACGGGTTGGATGGTAGGACTTAGCATCATGGCCACTCAGGCCAGCGCGATCACCTTTTTGTCGGCTCCTGGTTTGGCCTACCGCGAAGGTCTGGGCTTTATTCAATTTTACCTGGGTTTGCCCTTGGCGATGGTGGTCCTTTCGGTGGTTGCCCTGCCGATTTATTACCGTCTCAATGTCTACACCGCGTATGAATACCTGGAGACCCGCTTCGACGGTCGTGTGCGCCGATTGGCCGCCTTTTTGTTTCTGACCCAGCGGGGCTTGGCGGCCGGTCTGACCATCTACGCCCCGGCTTTGATTTTGAGTACGGCCCTTGGTTGGGATTTGTTATGGACGAATCTATTAACCGGTTCGGTGGTCTTGGCGTACACCCTAAGCGGGGGTTCGAGGGCCGTTGCCCGTACGCAACTGCTCCAAATGTCGGTGATCCTTCTGGGCATGGTTTTGGCCGGTTGGTGGATGTTTCGCAGCCTACCATCGGATTGGAGTGGTTCCGATGCCTTGCAACTGTCGGCCTTGGCCGGCAAAACCCAGGCCTTGGTCCTGCGCCTGGATTGGAACGATCGATATAGCTTGTGGACGGGCTTGGTCGGGGGTGGATTTTTGATGTTATCCTATTTTGGGACCGATCAGAGCCAGGTCCAACGTTACCTGGGCGGGCAATCCCTGAGTCAGAGCCGCAAAGGTTTGATGCTCAATGCATTCTTCAAACTTCCCATGCAATTGATGATTTTGGGTCTG
This sequence comes from uncultured Bacteroidota bacterium, assembly GCA_903856555.1. Lineage (GTDB taxonomy): Bacteria > Bacteroidota > Bacteroidia > UBA7662 > UBA7662 > SYHX01. The sequence continues at coordinate 4,101 of CAIOCC010000013.1, read as the reverse complement.
GGTGTTTTGATGTATGTTTTTTATGTATTTGAGACGCCCCCTTTGAATTTCAAACACCCCGAGCGGGTGGCGGCCCATGATCGTGTTCTCTTTGAGCAGGAGGCGCTTCGCCGCAGAGAGACGGCCGAGGCTTGGCGGGCTGCAACTTATTCTCAACGCAAGGATAGCTTGGGCATGGAATTCAAGCGTAGTGCAGCTCGATTGGATTCCATTCAATCGTTGGTGAGTGAGCGGAACAAGTCCATGGCTTCGGGGGATGATGGCCCGGATACCAATTTTATTTTTATCCGCTACGTTTTGGATTTTTTACCCGTTGGTTTGGTCGGCTTGTTGATTTCGATGGTGTTTTGTGCCTCGATGTCCTCCACATCGGCCGAATTGAGTGCCTTGTCCACCACCACGCTGGTGGATTTTTATGCCCGATGGACCGGGCATTCACCGGAAGGCCCCAAAGCCCTGGCCATGGGCCGACTCTTTACGCTCGCTTGGGGGCTGTATGCGGTGGGCTTTGCCTTGATTGCCGACCGGATGGGGACCCTTATCGAAGCAGTCAATGTCTTGGGGTCCTTGGTTTACGGGACCATCTTGGGGATTTTTCTGAGCGCTTTTTTTAGCAAGGGACTGCGGGCCCCTTCGGTCCTTTTGGCAGCCTTGTTAACCGAGGCCTTGGTACTCCTCCTTTATTTTGGGGCGGAAATTCCCTACCTGTGGCTAAACGCCGTGGGTGCGTTGGCCGTCCCTTTGCTGGGTTGGATTGTGCAACCTTGGCTTGTGGGTTTATCTTCGCAGTCGCCCAAAACCCCAACCCTTGGCTCGTAAATCATCTCCAACTCCACCTCCCACTGTGCCGGATCATGCCAGTAATGTGGTACACAAACCGGTCGCTGGCCTGTACGAGGATTGGTTCTTGGATTATGCATCCTATGTTATCCTAGAAAGAGCCGTCCCGGCCTTGGAGGATGGGCTCAAGCCCGTGCAGCGAAGAATATTGCATGCGATGGAGGTGATTGATGATGGTCGCTTCAACAAGGTGGCCAATTTAATCGGTCAGACCATGCAGTACCACCCCCACGGAGACGCTGCGATTGGGGATGCCTTGGTTGGCTTGGGCCAAAAGGATCTTTTGATCGAAACCCAGGGCAACTGGGGGGATGTTCGTACCGGGGATTCGGCGGCGGCGTCTCGATATATCGAGGCCCGTTTGTCCAAATTTGCGAAGGTTGTTTTGTTCAATCCCCGAACCACGCTGTGGCAAATGACCTACGATGGTCGCAAGAAGGAACCCGTTACGTTGCCAGCCAAGTTTCCTTTGTTGTTGGCGCAGGGTGTGGAGGGGATTGCGGTGGGCTTGGCCACCCGCGTTTTGCCCCATAATTTCATCGAACTCATCGAGGCATCGATTCGTATCCTGCGCAAACAGTCTTTTGTTTTGTTACCGGATTTTCCGACCGGTGGCTTGATGGATGCTTCTCATTACCAAGACGGTAGCCGTGGTGGAAAAATCCGCTGCCGGGCTCGTATCGAGGAGAACGACAAAAAAGCCCTCATCATCCGAGAAATCCCCTTTGGGACCACCACCGGCGGGATTATCGATTCCATTCTCAAGGCCAACGAGAGCGGCAAAATCAAGATCCGCAAAGTCGTCGATAACACAGCCGAGCGGGTCGAAATCGAAATCCAATTGCCGGCAGGGGTTTCGGTGGACCAGACGGTGGATGCATTGTACGCGTTTACGGATTGCGAGGTTTCGATATCTCCCAATGCCTGTATTATCGAAGGCAAGACCCCGGCGTTTCGAGGAGTTTCGGATATCCTTCGAGCCAATACCGCCCAGACGATGTCCCTGCTGGAGCAGGAACTTTTGTTACGCAAAGCCGATTTGGCCGAGCAATGGCATGCCGGCTCTTTGGAGCAGATTTTCATCGAAGAACGGATCTATCGCAAGATCGAAGAATGCGAGACATGGGAGGCCGTTCTGGACGCCATTGACCAAGGTTTGCAGCCTTTCCGCAAACGTTTTCGCCGGGAAATTACCCGCGATGATTTGGTCCGGTTGACCGAGATCAAGATCAAGCGTATCAGCCGCTACGATAGCTTCAAAGCCACCGAACAACTCAAGGCTCTTCAGGACCAAATCAAGGAAACCGAGCTTCATCTTTCCAATTTGACGGGTTATACCATTGATTTTTATCAGCGACTCCTCAAGGATTTTGGCAAAGGCCGGGAACGCAAAACTGAAATTCGGACCTTTGATACCATCCAGGCATCTCAAGTGGCCTTGGCCAGTGAGAAGCTTTACGTGAACCGGGCTACGGGTTTTGTAGGGACCGGCCTCAAAAAAGAAGAACTTGTTGGTGAGTGTTCCAGCTTGGATGAAATCGTGGTGATCCGCCGGGACGGCAAATGCGTGGTGACCAAGGTGTCCGAAAAGGCCTACGTTGGTAAGGATATTATATGGGTTGACCTTTACCGTCGCCAGGATGACCGCACGGCCTATAACATGATTTACACCGATGGAGAATCGGGCCATAGTTTGGTCAAGAGATTTCAGATTGGTGGCATTATTCGGGACAAGGAATACGACCTGACCAAGGGAACACCGCATACCCGTGTTCAGTATCTGTCTTGCAACCCCAATGCGGAATCTGAACGTGTTCAAATTCAGTTGCATCCGGGATGCAGAGCTCATATCAAAACCTATGATTTTGACTTTGCGGAGTTAACCATCAAAAACCGTTCGGCCGTGGGGAATTTGGTGACCAAATACCCGATCAAAAAGGTGGTTTTTAAAGAAAAAGGCAGCTCCGATTTAGGGGGAAGGCCCTTCTGGTTTGATCCGCCGGTCGGTCGCCTGAACCAGGACGGTCGCGGTGTTTTTATGGGTCATTTTAACACCGGTGATTTGTTGTTAGCGGTGTATGAAGAGGGAACCTACGAGATTTTGGAACCATCCTTGCAGCGGCGTTTTGAAACGGCCGAGCTCCTTTTGTTGAACAAATGGTTGCCCGAAACCCCCTTGAATGTTTGTCATTATGTACCGTCCTCCAAGGCTTGGTACATCAAACGATTCTTGATTGAGACATCCACCCAGGGGAAGCGCTTTGGGTTTGTAAGCGAGGACAAAGGAGCCAAAGCGGCCTTTGCCTGGCAACATCCAGCACCGCGCGTTGCCTTTGAATGGGGGACCACCCGCAAAAAAGACCGCAAGGTTTTGGAATTGGATCAATTCATTGAGGTCAAAGGTTGGAAGGCCTTGGGGAATCGATTGACTCCTTTGCCACTGCTCAGCGCCGAATTGATGAATCCGCTGGGAGTCGAAGACTTGACCGAGGACGAGAAGTCCATGTTAGAGAAAAACCGACAGGATATTTGGAACGAAGAAAAAGTGGGCCCGCCCCCTGCCAAAGGCCGCAAGGCTGCTGCCAAAGCCAAAGGAGGTCCCGGCGTCAAAGGCGGTTCGGGTAGTGGGGGAGAGCAGCAAAAGTTGTTTTGATGCGGCGCGACCCCTCCGTCTGGCTGTTGTTGGGGTTGCAGTTTCTCTTGTGTTTTGAATGGGTTCATTTGGACCGATCCGCGGAACGCAAACCCAACCTGCGCCCCATCTATTGGGATGTTCTTTCGTATTACGCCTATTTGCCTGCCCTGTTTATTGAGGGCGACCTCAAATTAACCTTTGTGGAGGATCCGAATCGTGCGGATGTCCAACTGCATCGGCATCGTTATTGGCCCGAAACAACGCCCGATGGGCACAAGGTTATCAAGACCACGATGGGGGTGGCCTTGATGATCAGTCCGTTTTTTGGGGTGGCCCATTTTTTGGCTCCTGTTTTGGGTTACGAGCCCGATGGCTTTAGCCGGCCGTACCAAGCGGCCGTTGCTTTGGCTGGATTCTTTTGGGGCTGTTTGGGTTTGTGGGTCCTTCGTTCCTGGTTGCGGTCCTTTTGGGGTCCATGGATGGTGGGGCTGGCCCTCTGGGTGCTTGTGGGGGCCACCAATTTGTGGAATTACCTGGTCTACGAGCCGGCTATGTCGCATAGCTTTTCGTTTTTTTGGATGTCGGTTTTGCTTTGGTGTACCCACCAAACCATGAATGGCTCCAGG
>CAIOCC010000012.1 GCA_903856555.1 uncultured Bacteroidota bacterium | reverse complement strand
CGATGACAATCGAATAGCTGCACGTAGATCGTGGCGGTGGTTTTGCCACAAGGAACGGGCGGCCTGAACACGGTCATCCTGGGCATGGTACCCTAGGGAACGCGTCAAAAGTCCCTCGGCCAGGGCCCCGGCCAACAAGGTATCCTCCAAGCTGAATTTGCCCTGCCAACCCGAACCCAAAAGCACGGTGGGCCATGGATTTTGGCTGAGCTCCTCCAGCAAGGCCTCCAAACCCAAAAACGCACCCACCAAAATTTCGATGGCCCCTGCATCCCTGGCGGCATGCAATGCCCGCGTTCCGTTGGTCGTGGTCAAGGCTATTTGGGTGCCTTGGAAGCGGGACTCGCGAAAAACCAAGGGGGAATTCCCGACCTCAAAGCCAGGGGCTACCAGTCCATCGCGTTCGGCTGCCGGGATATACCCCTCCACTGCCAGGGCCAAGCTTTGTTCGGTGGTAAGGACGGGGCGAAACGCACGAATCCCAGCATGAAGGCCCGCACATATGGCAGAGGTAGCCCGCAAGACGTCCAAAACGACCACCCGTGTGTTTTGGACAACGGTCGTCCCCAGTTCTTCGGGGGTAAAGGCCACCTGCAACAAAAGACCCTGATTTGCCATTCTGAAGCGGTTATGACCCTTTGACGGGGATAAAAGGCGGGCGAACGGTGACAGCACGCAGGAGGCGGTCCCTATTCTCAACAAAAACAACGCTACCGGGCGCTGCATATTCGGCAGTCACATACCCCATCCCAATGTATCGACCCGTCGAAATGGATTCGGAACCGGAGGTCACCCTGCCGATTTCCAAACCGGCGGCATCGCAGAGGCGATAACCGTGACGAGGAATGCCTTTGTCTTCCATAACAAAGCCCACCAGACGACGGGATGTTCCGTTTTTCTTTTGTTCCAACAAAAGATCTTTGTCAATAAAATCCTTTTTGAAGGAGGTGATCCAGGAAAGCCCTGCCTCGATGGGAGAAGTCTCTTCGTCGATATCGTTGCCGTACAAGCAAAAACCCATTTCGAGCCGGAGGGTATCGCGGCAACCCAAACCACACGGCACGAGACCGTGCGCTGCTCCGCCCGCCATGAGGGCATCCCAGAGCTTGGTGGCCTGCTCGGAGGGAACATAGAGCTCAAAACCCCCTGCTCCGGTGTAGCCGGTCGCCGAGACCAGGACCGAACCTATACCGGCCACCGTGGCGTGGGTAAAATGATAGTAAGCCAAGCCGGACAAATCAACATCGCAAAGGGGCTGCAGGATCTCCAAGGCACGAGGCCCTTGCAAGGCCAACAAGGCGGTGGCATCCGACACATCCTCCATCACCACACGGCCGTCGGTTGGTCGATGGCTGTTGAGCCATTCCCAATCTTTGCGGAGGTTCCCCGCATTGACCACCAACAAATAAGATTCAGGGGCCAGGTTGTAAACCAACAAATCGTCCACCAAACCACCTCGACCGTTGGGCATGCAGGAATACTGAACCCGGCCAGGAAAAAGCGAAGCCACGTGGTTGGAAGTCACCTTTTCTAGAAATTCCAGGGCCCCGGGACCGCTGACCCTAAATTCCCCCATGTGCGATACGTCAAAGAGACCGCAGGCGGAACGCACCGCCAGGTGTTCGGCCTTGATACCGCTGTAACTAACCGGCATATCAAAGCCGGCAAAGGGAACCATCTTGGCGTGAAGGGCTCGATGGGTCGAATGCAGGGGCGTGGTGCGTACGGTGGTTGAATCCATGGGTTTGACGGGGATTTTGCTGGAGGTTAGAAGGTTCGGTGGAGGTTGGTCGGTTCGGTGAGGGTCTTGATCGATTCGGTGGAAAATAGAAGGGGTCGAACCCCCCAAAAGTACGCTCCGGACCGGACTTATCTTTGGATTCAAAACCACGACCATCATGCAACTGCGCGATCCCCTGCACCTGCCCAGTCTGGCCGCTGAACTCGGCCTTGAAATCATCGGCGACCCTTCCCTGCTGGTTACCGGCATCAACGAAATTCACAAGGTGGTCCCCGGTGACCTCACCTATTGCGACCATCCCAAGTACTACCCCAAAGCATTGTCCTCCCCCGCCAGTGTTGTTTTGATCAACAACCGGATGGAATGCCCCCCCGGAAAGTGCCTGCTGGTCTGCGACGCGCCTTTTGATGTTTACAACAGCTTGGTTCGTCGTTACCGACCTTTTAGCAACCCGATGGGCCACCAATACCATGCCGGCCAGGACGTCGAAATTGGTGAAGACAGCGTGATCATGCAGGGCGTTGTGTTAGGAGACCGGGTGCGCATTGGACGCTCTTGTGTTATCCATCCCCATGTGGTGATCTACCCCGATACCATCATCGGAGACCGGGTGATTATTCATGCCGGCTCCATTCTAGGGGCCGATGCTTTTTATTACAAAAAGCGACCCAACGGTTCCTACGATCGCTTGTTAAGTTGCGGTCGGGTCATCATCCACGACGGAGTCGAAATTGGAGCGGCCTGTACCATCGACAAAGGGGTTTCTGGCGATACCATCTTGGGCGAAGGGACCAAATTGGATAACCAGGTCCACCTGGGTCACGGGGTAGTCGTGGGCAAAAACTGCCTGATCGCCGCGCAGGTTGGGGTCGGCGGCAAAACCCGAATTGCCGACGGGGTCTGTCTTTGGGGCCAAGTGGGCGTACAAAAAGACATCGATATTGGGGAAGGCGCGAATGTGCTGGGGCAATCGGGGGTTACCAAATCCATCCCCGGAGGAAAAACGTATTTTGGAACGCCGGCCCGGGATGTGCGCGATGTACACCGCGAAATCATCGGATTGCGTCGGCTCCTGGAGCCCTAAACGTTCCGCCGGAAGGCCAGCGAATCCGGAAGGTCAGCGAATCCGGAAGGTCAGGCGATGCAAAGGCGTGGGGCCCAGCGTTTGCACGGCGTTGCGGTGTTCCGCCGTTGGGTAGCCTTTGTTACGATCCCATCCATAGGTTGGAAATCCACTATGCGCTTCCATCATGAGGGCATCCCGGTGGGTTTTGGCCAAGATACCGGCCGCTGCGATGCTGCAAAAACGCCCATCCCCTCGGATTTCGCAGCGATGGGGCACCTCCCCCCAGGCCTTGAATCGGTTACCGTCCACCAGAATCAACTGAGGGACCAAGTCGAGTTGTTCCAAGGCCCGATGCATCGCCAAAATACTGGCCTGCAGGATGTTCATTTGATCGATTTCGGCCGGGCTGCAAATCCCCACCGCCCAGCCTAGGGCCTGCTCGCGGATGCGCTGAGCGTATTGTTCGCGCTGTGCCTCGGATAGTTTTTTGGAATCCCGTAACATCGACCAATCCGTGTGGGGGTCCAGGATCACAGCGGCCGCTACCACCGGACCGGCCAAGCAGCCCCTGCCGGCCTCGTCGCATCCCGCTTCACCCTCGATGGGTGGGACATATCCTTGGATGGGTCCTTTTTTGGATGGGGGGAATCCGGCCATGCGGTTTGTTCGAACGTTGCGTTCAACAACGATTACAAATCGCCTTGGAAGGGACGAAGGAGAATTTCTTCAAAAACCGTCCGGGGCGAGGACGAATAGGCATGCAAGATGGCCGCAGCCACATCGGCGGGGGGCATCAAACGCTCTTGGGGCCAAGGACTTGCGGACCAGGAATCCGTATAAACGGCACCGGGCAAGATGGCCGAAACAGCGATGCCTTCTTGGATCCATTCCTGGCGTAACATTTTGGTGAATCCCAGCAAGGCAAATTTGCTAATGCAATAGGAGGCCCCTCCGGGATAGGCCCTCAAAGACGCCACCGAACAAAGCGTGAACACATAGGGTCGGTCGGACTTTTTCAACAAAGGATGCAAGGCCCTGCTGAGGCGGTAAGCGCTGTAAACATGCAGGGACATCTGCCCTTCCAATTGACCGGCCGGAGCATCCATCAGCGTATCCGCCACAAAGGAACCCGCGTTGTGAACCAGCATGTCCACCCGATCGCAGTGTTGGGTCACAAAGTCGATCCATCCTTGGCAACCCGCTTCGGTGGACAAATCCGCCGAGGCATAATGCAGGCGACCCGTATCATCCGACCATTCCAAATCCTGGGGGGAACGCCGAGCGCATCCATAAACCACCCAGCCCTGGGCCAGCAATTGACCAGCGATTTCCCGGCCTATGCCCCGGCTGACCCCGGTAACAACGGCCACGCGGCGTGGACCAGGTTTGGCTGAATTTGAATCATTGATGGTTGTAGACATACCCAAAAGTAAGGGCATCCATGCTTGGAACGGGGCATCCCGCCCGCCGAAGCTGGTTACTTTCATGTAATTTTGAGCGAAATGAAATTTTTCTTCCACTTTGGGCGATACCTGCTCATGCTGCGCCAAATGCTATCCAAGCCCGAGAATGGACGCATGTACTGGGAGGAGACCGTGCGTCAAATGGCCTCCATCGGTTTGGGCTCGGTCGGTATTGTGGCCTTTGTAGCGGTCTTTATGGGGGGCGTTTCGGCGGTTCAAACCGTTTACCAATTGGTTGCACCCTACATCTCCCTCACCGTCGTGGGGTCCATTGTCACCAATTCCAGCATTCTGGAACTGGGACCCTCGGTCACTTCCTTGGTTTTGGCCGGCAAAATAGGCTCCAACATTGCATCGGAATTGGGCTATATGCGCAGTTCTGAACAAATTGACGCCCTCGAAATCATGGGCGTGAACCCAGTCGCCTACCTTGTAGGTCCCAAGGTCCTGGCCTGCCTAACGATGATCCCCCTGCTGGTGGTGGTTTCGATTTCCACGGCCATCGCCGGTGGCATGGTGATTTGTCAACTGACCGGTTTGATTACCTACGATCAGTTTATCGAAGGAGCCCGATCCTCTTTCCTTGCCTACGATGTCTTCTTTGCGATGTGCAAGGCCTTCACCTTTGCCTTTTTCATTTCCTCGGTTTCGGCCTACCACGGGTACCACGTCCAAGGCGGTGCGCTCGAAGTCGGCCGTGCTTCCACCAAAGCGGTGGTTTATTGCTGCATCCTCATTTTGTCGGGGGATTATATCCTGGCTGAATTGTTGTTATGATCCAATTGCAAGGCATCGGCAAACGATTTGGAGAACAGCAAGTCCTCCAAGATATCCACGCTTCCTTTGGCCCGGGTCAGATCAATATGGTCATCGGAGCCAGCGGTAGCGGCAAGTCCGTCTTGATGAAAATCATGGTGGGGTTGGTCATCCCGGACCAAGGGGACCTTTTTTATGAAAATGCCTCGCTGGGGACGATGGACCGGAGTGAGAAACAAATCCTGCGTCAAAACATTGGCATGCTTTTTCAGAACGCAGCCCTTTTTGATTCACTGAGTGTGGAGGACAACCTGCTTTTTCCACTTCGGATGTTCAAACCGGCACCCCGGGCCCAGATGCTGGAAAGGGTTGCCTATTGCCTGGAGAAAGTGGGGCTGGCCGGCAAAGGACCTTTGTTTCCCTCTGAATTGAGCGGGGGCATGAAAAAGCGGGTGGGTATTGCCAGGGCCATTGTCTTGGAACCCCGTTATTTGTTTTGCGATGAGCCGAATTCAGGACTGGACCCCAAAACCTCCCTTCGAATTGACCACCTGATTCGGGACCTGACCCAGGAATTCAACATCACCACCGTGGTGAATACCCACGATATGAACTCGGTCTTGGAATGCGCGGATCATATCATTTTTCTGCACAAGGGACGCAAAACCTGGGAGGGGGACCGTCAACAAATCCTCAAAAGCGACAACGAAGACCTCAACGAGCTCGTTTACGCTACCCGGCATTTGCAACAATTCCGGGACAAAGCTTCGCTCTAAGGCCGCCAACCCCCGGCTGGTCAGGGTGTGTATCGAAGAACAGCCAACTTGTTTGGTAAGGCCGCGCGTTGGGGCTATTTTTGGGCCCGGTCTTTCGAAAACCGTTTTTCTATGAGCATACTTGTCAATTCATCATCTCGCGTATTGGTCCAGGGCTTTACAGGTTCCGAAGGCACCTTCCATGCCAGCCAAATGATCGAGTACGGAACCTGCGTGGTCGGCGGAGTAACGCCAGGCAAGGGAGGCACCGAGCACCTTGGCCTACCGGTTTTTGACGATATGCGCAGCGCTGTGAACGCCACCGATGCCAATGTTTCCATCATTTTTGTGCCGCCGGCCTTTGCGGGCGATGCCATTATGGAAGCCGCCGATGCGGGCGTGGCACTCATTGTTTGCATTACCGAAGGCATTCCCACCTCGGATATGGTCAAGGCCGCTGCCATGGTCCAACGCCGGGGTTCCCGATTGATCGGCCCCAATTGCCCCGGCATCATCACACCCGGTCAAGCCAAGGTTGGCATTATGCCCGGTTTTGTTTTCAAGACCGGTCGAATTGGGATTGTTTCCAAATCAGGGACCCTCACCTACGAAGCCGCTGACCAAGTGGTCAAAGCCGGCCTCGGCATTTCCACCGCCATTGGTATAGGAGGCGACCCCGTTATTGGCACCTCTACTCGGCAGGCTTTGGAGTTGTTTATGCAGGATCCCGAAACAGACGGCGTGATTATGATTGGAGAAATTGGAGGAGGCATGGAAGCCGAGGCCGCCCGCTGGCTTCGCGATGCTGGTAATCCCAAGCCCGTGGTTGGTTTTATCGCCGGCCAAACCGCCCCTCCCGGTCGCCGCATGGGTCATGCCGGTGCCATTGTGGGTGGCAAGGACGATACGGCCGAAGCCAAAATGCGGATCATGTCCGAATGCGGCATTCACGTCGTCGCGTCTCCCGCTCATATTGGTCAGACCATGGCCGACCTGCTGCGGGGCTAAGCCACCCCTCCCTAGGGCCGAACCGGCTGAATATGTTCGGGGGTCGCTTGGTCAAAATGCTTTTCCAAGAGACCATTGAATTCTTTGGAAGAAGCCCAGCCCCAGCCGCTCAATAGAAATTCCTCCCAATAAGGGGCCAACAGGCTTTGACGAGGGAATACCAAATATCGAATCGAATTTTTGTGGCCTTCGGGAACCTTGACCTTCCAAGCATAGGCGCCTTCTTGTCGCATCGCATAGGCCAGGGTGCCCACATCGGCCACCCCCACAACGGGCATTTTACTTTTTCCCAAGACCTTCCACCAGGCTACTTCGTCGTCCGTATCCTCCATCGTTCCTTTGGACGAAACCTGAACGGACCAGGCCCGCATCCAGGCCAAGCTCATCGGGCTACGGTGCACCACCCAGCGAGCCCCTTCGGCGCTTTTGAGCGCAGTTTTCCAATCATTCCAATTCGCGGTGTTGGAAAGGGGGACCAGGACGCCCATTTTGGAACGTAGCCAGGGCAGGGGCTTGGACCATGCGCTATCCTGCAGGGGATCAACGCCCTCTTCGCTCACCATAACACCCACAGCCTGAGCCGGATCCGCCATCATGGCGGTCTTGATCTCGGCCGCATCCCGGAAAAAAAGGGGATCGTACGCGATTTGTATACCGCGCACCGACCGCATCCATTCAACAAAGGCCGCGGCCAGGTCCGCTTCAAGACCCTGCCACGCTGTTTCGGCTGACTTGGATTGGATTTGTCGACTGTAGGGCGGGTTCTGGATGGTATAAAAGTCCATGCGGGATGGCAATTCGCGGGCTGCGCCCACCTTCATGACCGAAACCGCTGGCTGCAAGGGCATGGCCGGGCCGTCCTGAGCCTGCAGACCTTGGACCGCACATACCATCAACAGAAGAATACGGAAAAAAGAACTCGTCATTTTTGGATTATTTAACATTGAACAAACAGCCAACCCACGACAAGGAACTGCATCGGGTCTTAGAACAACATCCCCGCCATCGCTGCATTTAACAGCGATGCCACGGTGCCACCCAACAAGGCCTTGAGCCCCAACTGGGATAACAAACCCCGCCGCTCCGGGGCCAAGGCGCCAATCCCTCCAATCTGAATTCCGATGGATGCAAAATTGGCAAAGCCACAAAGAGCATAGGTTGCAACAATCACCGACCGGGGGTCCTGCAGGGCCCCGCTGATTTTGAACTGCGTCAACGTTGTGTACGCAAAAAATTCGTTAAGGATGGCCTTTTCACCCAACAATTGCCCCACTAGAACAATGTCTTTGGAAGCGATTCCCAGCAGCCAGGCCAGTGGCGCAAAAATCACGCCGAGGAGGTACTGCATCGTTAACCCGGTTTGACGCCCGCCCGTTTCCAAGGCAATCCGCTGGTTCCATCCGGTCCAATCCCCAATCCCGTACTGCAATAGATAGTTGGCCATGGCCATCAAGGCCGTAAAGACCAAGAGCATCGCCCCAACATTCACCGCCAAGCGCAGACCATCCGTCGTGCCGTTCGCGATGGCCTCCAGAACATTGCTCCCGGTTTGTTCCCGGTTCAGTTCCAAACGTTCGTTGACGGCCTCGGTCTCGGGTACCAAGATTTTGGCCGCAAGAATGCCTGCAGGGGCTGCCATCATCGAGGCGCATAACAAATGAGTGGCAAAGAGCCGCTGCTGTTCAGGATCGGAACCGCCCAGGAAACCCACATAAGCTGCCAAAACCGATCCGGCGATGGTAGCCATTCCCCCCACCATCAGCGCCAACAATTCGGAACGGGTCATCCCCATGATATAGGGCCGAACCAAGAGCGGCGCTTCGGTTTGACCCAAAAAAATATTGGCCGAAGCCGACAAACTCTCCGCACCGGATATCTGCAATCCCTTGCGCATGATCCAAGCAAATAGCCAAACGATTTTTTGCAAGAGACCCAAATAATAAAACAAGGAACTCAAAGCCGCAAAGAATACAATGTTAGGAAGAACCTGGAAAACAAAGATGAAACCAAAGCTGTCCACCCGTTCGACCAGCGACCCAAACAAGAACAAGGAGCCCGCCTTGGTAAAACCCAAGACCACCACGAAAAAGCTTGAAATCCAAGAGAAGATCTCCCGAAACCAATCCACACGATGTACCATCACCGCCAAGCCGGCCTGCAATGCCAAGGCGATTCCTACCGTCTTCCATCGGATGGCCTTGCGCTTTTCCGAAAAAAGATAAAGGATACCTATCAAAAAAAAGATGCCCAATACACCGCGAAAATGATCCAGGTTCATGTCTTGTTTTTAGGGAGAAAATGTAGGTTGGTGAATGGGCTTACGCTTCCCCGGATTTACGGCGATTTTGGATAAGATCCCGGATTTGGGCGGCTTTTTCGTAATCCTCATCGTTCAAGGCTTCCTTGAGTTCTTGTTCCAAGGCCTTGAGGGAATGTTGATGGAATGAAGGTTCCTGAGCAGAGTCTGAAGCGGAGGAAGGGGTTAAATCGGGTTCCTCTGCCAAAGAACCTGATTCAAAAAGATCGGCCTGGTCGGAATCGACTGCACCCTGCTCCAAAACGCTTTCGACGGTATAAATGGGACAAGCAAAGCGCACAGCGAGCGCTATGGCATCGCTGGTTCGGGCATCCAGGATCCACTCCCGACCTGGCTCGTTGTGGTTAATCCAAAGGAGATTCGCAAAGTAAACCCCTTCGCGCAGATCGGTAATGAGGACTTCCTTGAGGTCAAGCTCAAAGGCCCTGGCAAAATTCAATAACAAATCATGCGTCAAGGGCCGCGCTGGCTTCATTTTTTCGAGCTCGATGGCAATGGCCTGGGCCTCGAAAGAACCAATGATAATGGGAAGTTTGCGACGTCCCCCCTTTTCCCCCAGAACCACCGCATAGGAATGAACGGAAGCGTTGCTTTCGGAAAGAGCCAAGAGTTCCAGCTCTACTTTTTTCATCCTCCGAAAATACGAACAAGTTTCCCAAAAAAACCTGTTCGGTCGCCTTTGGTTTAGGAACCCGCCGAGCGCCGAATGGCTTCGGTCAAGCGAGGCAGAACTTCCAGCGCATCACCCACCACACCGTAGTCGGCCACTTTGAAGAACGGGGCCTCCGGATCGGTGTTGATGGCCACGATGGTTTTGCTGCTGCTAACGCCCGCCAAGTGTTGAATGGCACCGGATATGCCCACCGCGATGTACAGATCGGGCTTGATGGTGATACCGGTCTGGCCCACATGCTCATCGTGGGAACGCCAATGCATGTCCGATACGGGTTTGGAGCAGGCGGTGGCCGCAGCGCAGGCGTCGGCCAAACCTTCGATCAAATGCCAATTTTCGGGACCTTTGAGACCACGCCCTCCAGAGATCACCCGCTCGGCCTCGGTCAGGGGGATTTTGCCCTGTACTTTTTGGACCTCCAATCGATGGGTACGACTTGCACCGGCTCCGGCCTGGGTGCTAAGAGGCTGAACGGGGCAAGGAGAACCCTGAAGAACCGGCTTGAGGGCGTTGGGGGTGAAGGATAAGAGGCGACGATCCCCGGAGACCTGATAGGTGGCCAAACCCTTGTTCGAATACACCGTCCGCTGAACGGTCCATGTTCCGTCCGACTGTATCTCTGGTGGATGATTTACAGCGGCCGCCAGGGTCGCCTGCCAACTCACGGCCAGGCGGGGAGCCAAAGATTTTCCGGCATAGGTATGGGCCATCACCAAAAGGTTAGCCCCGGACTTTTGAAGGGCATCCAGCAAAACCGCTGAATGAACATGGGGCTCAAAGGCATCCAAGACCGCATCTTCCGGCATCAAGACCAAGGTGGCCCCGTAATTGCCCAAACCGGCCGCGTCCTGCTCCGAAACACGACCGCCCAAAACAACGGTAAAATCCTGCACCCCATGAGGTGCCCAGGTCTGAACGGCAAAAGAAACAGCTTCAAACGCGCTTTTCTTGAGTTGGCCATCCTGCTGTTCGGCGTAAATCAGTACTTTCATAGAGGGGGTGTGTTTTGAGTCTTAAAGAACTTTGGCCTGCTGGCGCAGGGCCTCAACGAGCGAGTCCATCTGATCGGCTGTAAAGTAACGACAGGCTTGTCGAGCCGGGGGCAAGGCATGGCTCAACAGGGATAAGTCGGGACCAATACCCTGTGGGCTAACAACTTGCAATGGTTTTGAGCGAGCGGCCATGATGCCCCTCATGTTGGGAATGCGGGGTTCGGTTAATTCTTTTTGGCAGGTAATCACCGCCGGCAACGAGACTTCGACTTTTTCGCGTCCACCGTCCATGTCCCTGCTGACCGCCAGAACCCCGGCTTGGCCGGCTGGATCAATGGAGGTGGCCACATTGACCAAGGGCCAATCCAGGTATTGTGATAACATTCCACCAACCAATCCGCTGTTGTAGTCGATGGACTCTCTCCCGGTCAAAACCAAATCGTAGGACTGGCCCTGAATATAGGAGGCCAACTCGGCCGCGACTTGCCGGGAATCCAATGGTTCGGCTTCAATGCGGACGGCTTGATCGGCACCAATGGCCAAAGCTTTGCGCAGCACCGGTTCGGCGTCGGCGCCGCCGACATGAATAACGGTAACGGTACCTCCGCCGGTGGCTTCGTTCAACTCCAACGCTTTGGTCAAAGCCAGTTCATCGTAGGGGTTAATAATGTACTGAACCCCTGTTTTGTTCAGGGATTTGTTATCGGCGCTAAAGGCGATTTTGGTGGTGGTATCAGGCACCTGGCTCAGGCAAACCAATATGTTCATAGCAGAAAAGGGGTTGTGAACCT
Organism: uncultured Bacteroidota bacterium; assembly: GCA_903856555.1. Lineage (GTDB taxonomy): Bacteria > Bacteroidota > Bacteroidia > UBA7662 > UBA7662 > SYHX01. The sequence continues at coordinate 65 of CAIOCC010000012.1, read as the reverse complement.
GGGCCGTCCGGGTTGGAAAAGGCGCAGGTTGGAACAAAAATAGGCATCAAAGCCCAAAGCGGTAT
>CAIOCC010000011.1 GCA_903856555.1 uncultured Bacteroidota bacterium | reverse complement strand
GCCTGAGTAGATGCCCCTTCGGGTTTTTTCGAGTCGGTCGATCCAGGCGCAGACGGCTTCTTTGGGGGCTCCGGTCATGGACCCCCATGGGAAAACAGGCGTTCAAAATTCCCGAAAGGCTCTGTTCAGGAACCGTGGTGGCGGAGATACTGCTAATGAGATGGTGCACCGCCGGAAAGGCATAGCAACCCATGAGATCATCGACCTGAACACTGGACGGGTCGGCACACCGGGCCAAATCGTTTCGTACCAGATCCACAATCATGAGGTGTTCTGCGTTCTCCTTGACATGGGTCCTCAGCGTCTCGGCCTCTTGGAGGTCGATGCGGGGGTCGGTTGACCGCGGTGCGGTGCCTTTGATAGGTTGACTCAAAAGTCGTTCCCCGTCCTTTCTCAAAAAACGTTCAGGACTGGCGCTGATGACCCAGGTTTCACGGTTTTTGATCAAGGCCGAGAATGCTCCCCCGGCCTTGGTGGTCAACTGCTGCCAAAGGGCCACCGGGTCCTGAATTGGAACCTGGCCAGCCCATTCAATGCAAAAATTTAACTCGTAAAAATCCCCATCCCGTATTCGCTCTCGGATGGTGTCGATCTGTTCTTGGTATTCTTTTTCTGTTGTTTGAACAAAGATTTTATCGCGGAGTCGGCCACCGTGTGTTTCGGTTTTGCCGCGAGCGCGGATCCCGGTTTTTGGTTCTTCCAACCATGATCTGAGCGCGGTCCGACCTTGGCTTTGTTCATCCGACAGGAATTCCAAACGGGAACCGATGCATCGAACAAGGATCCTGGGTCGAAACCAAAAGGAGGGATCAGGGTCCGCCGTGGCCGGTGGCAAAGGGGAGGGTTGGCTCAGGCTTTGGGCCTTGAGGTCGTAACCAAAATATCCCATGCGGAAGCCTGGGCGTTCCCGCAACATTTGCTCAAAGTCTTCAAAACCAAAGGCAAGACCTTGTTTTTTGGGTTCAGGGTCCGCGTCATCGTCCGCAAGTCCTATACCCAGGATCCAATCCATGGTTCGGTAGTCGGGAGGATGGCTATTCGTGGAATGGCTATTGCAGGTCCAAAAGGCGGAGATGTACGGAGCCTTTTCAAAGCCGTTGATCAAGGCCAGCAGGACGGCAGAAGACTCCGATCCTTGGGGCAGATGGACGAATCGATCCTCCAAGGAATCAGTGACGGGTCTGCAAGGTGCTGTGACGGTCCGGCCCCAACGATACCCAATGAACCGGGCAATCCAGGGATTCTTCCAAGAAGGTCAAATAGGCCCTCAAGGTCGCAGGCAATTCTTCCAAACGTTGGTAGTTTTTGCCAGGGGTCAGCGACCAGCCTTCAAAAGTCCGGTAGACTGGAACGCATGCATCTTGATGGGTGGGATAGGAATCGCGGTGGGAATTCATGCCTTCGTAGCGTACGGCGACTTTTACCTCGCCAAATCCCGACAGAACATCGGCTTTTGTAACAATGAGTTTATTGACGCCGCTGAGTCGAGCTGCATAATGCAGGGCCGGTAGGTCCAGCCAACCGCAGCGGCGTGGACGGCCTGTGGTGGCACCAAATTCATGACCCGCTCTGCGAAGGGTTTCGCCTTGTTCGTCGTGAAGCTCGGTGGGGAAAGGGCCGCTTCCAACCCGGGTGCAATAGGCTTTGAATAAGCCATAAACATCCCCAATGCGGGATGGGGCCAGGCCCAAGCCGGTGCAGGCGGCAGCGGCGGTGGTATGCGAAGATGTTACAAAAGGATAAGCCCCGTATTCCACGTCCAACATACTTCCCTGCGCACCTTCGGCGAGGACTTTTTGGCCTTGGTCCAAGGCCTGGTTCAAGAGCCAAGAGCCGTCGACCGGGGGGAATTCTTGGAGCAAGGTCTGGAGGCTTTCCATCCAGGCTTCGGTTTGGGCATCCAGATCATCCGGCTCGGGATAACCCAAGGCTTGGAGGCCTTGGCGATGCGTGTTCATGCTGTTCTGCAGGCGGGCCATGGCATCTGGGCCGGCCAGGTCCCCATAGCGCAACCCATGCCGGGCGTATTTATCGGTATAGGCCGGTCCGATTCCTCGCAATGTTGAGCCAATTTTTTGATCCCCTTTGGCCGCCTCCTGGGCTTGGTCCATGAGTCGATGGCCCGGGGTGATTAAATGGGCTTTGTCTGAAATCAAAAGACGCTGACCCAGGTCCATTCCCTTTTCTTGGAGGGCTAAGATTTCGGCCAGTAAGGAGGGAGGGTGCAAGACGACCCCGTTTCCGATGAGATTTTGGCAGTCTTTCCGAAAGACCCCGGAAGGAATCGTGTGGAGTACAACTTTCTGACCATCCAACCACAGGGTATGCCCTGCATTGGGTCCCCCCTGAAAACGGGCAATCCAGGTATAGTCCGGGGCCAGGACATCCACCGCTTTGCCTTTACCTTCATCGCCCCACTGCAAGCCCAGCAACACATCTGCTTTCATACGCGTTCTTAAAACTCAAATTTAGTGCAAAGCAGGGCTTGATGACGAAGGGTCTGCCTTGGAACTTTTTTGGTGCGGGCATTGCCCGGTGCTTTGGAGCAGGAGGCATTCCCCGTGCAGGTGCAATTCATGGTGCAGGACCCTTTGGCCCAAAACCTGGCCGGCATCCTGCAAAATGGAGTGGAGTCGGGGGTCGCAAAACTCTTGAATTCGACCGCAATTGGTGCATAGCAAATGGTCGGCCTGCCGTCGTCCGTGGCTTTTTTCGTAATAGGATCCAAAACGTCCAAATTGATGATGCGCCACCAGCCTGCATTCCAGTAGCAATTCCAGGGTATTGTAAACGGTGGCTCTGGACAAACGGCTATCGGAGGATCGAAGATCCTCCAGGAGGGTATCGGCGGTGAAAGGGCCGTTCATAGCATAGACACGACGAAGGATGCATTGTCTTTCGGGGGTTTGCCTCAAACCCCGCTCCTGCAGAAATTCAAAAAAAGCAGCCTCAACGGGTTCCAAGTTCATGCTTCGTTGGGGGTTGATTTTTCGATACGGTCCACCTTGTGAACGCCTTTGACTTTTCGGAGTCTTCGTAACAAATCCTGCAATACCTGGGTATCTTCGAGGTAGACCATGATTTGTCCCTCAAAGATGCCGTCCTCGGATAGTACCGAAATGGAGCGCATGTTGAGTTGCATTTCTTCGGTGATGACCCTGGAAATACCGCTAATGATTCCCTTGTCGTCCACACCACGCAGTTGGATACCCGTCAAAAAAGCAACCCGCGCTCCCTTGTTCCAACGGGTGCGAATGGTGCGGTGATGGGCCGTGGAATGGGTGAGGGCGGCGTTGAGACAGTTTTGGCGATGCACCAGCATTTCGGAACCGGGTTGTGGAATCCCGACAATTTCATCCCCTGGGATGGGGTTGCAACAAGGGGCTAAACTGTACCGGAATTCCCGATCGCTCCCGTCCATCCAAACCGAAGGATGGTTGATAACCAAGGCGTCGCCGTTGGGGCGTTCGGGGCTCGCTTCGGCAGGAAGGGTGTCTCCGTTTGATTTCCGGTATTTTCTGCGAACGGCCTGCTGGACCTCGCTCCAGTTAATCTTGTTGATTTCGCTGAGATAATACAGGTCCGAAACACTGGGGAGACCCAAATGGAAGGCGATGCGATGCAACATGTCTTCACCGACCTCCGTGGTCATGGTTTGTAGCTTGTCCAAAAATTTGTTCTGGCCTTTCTCGGCCAGTTTTCGGCGCTGATCCCGCAAATGTTGCCGCACCCGGTTTTTGGCCTTGGCGGTGGTCAAAAAATCCAACCAATCCGGACCGGGTTCTTGGATTTTGGAACTGAGAATTTCGACCTGATCCCCATTTTTTAACACATAACTGAGGGGCACCAATTTGTGGTGAACTTTGGCGCCTATGCATTTGAGGCCTAGTTCTGTATGAATTTCAAAGGCCATATCAAGGGCCGTTGAACCGGCTGACATTTTGAGGAGATGGCCTTTGGGTGTGAATACAAAGATCTCTTTGGAATATAATTGCAGCTTGAACTCATCCATGAATTCCATGGTATTGTGCTGCGGGGATTCCAACATTTCTCTCACTTTGGAAATCCAGGCATCCAGGGCAGGGTCTCCGTCTTGGTCCTTGTATTTCCAGTGGGCGGCGAGTCCTTTTTCGGCCACTGCGTTCATGCGGCGACTACGGATTTGGATTTCCACCCATTTGCCTTCAGGGCCCATGACAGTCGTATGCAGGGATTCATAGCCGTTGATCTTGGGGGTGGAGATCCAGTCTCTGAGCCGGTTGGGGTTGGGCTGGTATTGGTCCGTGATCAGGGCATAGACCTGCCAACAATCGGTTTTTTCGAGGCTTGGGGGGCTATCAAGGATGATTCGAATCGCAAACAAATCATAGACTTCTTCGAATTCTATGTTTTGTTTTTTCATTTTGTGGAGGATGGACGAAATGCTCTTGGGCCTCCCCTTGATTTCGGCTTGCAAACCGGCTTCGGTTAATTTTTTGTGAAGAGGTTCAATGAAATCACGGATGTACCGGTCTCTTTTGGACTTGGTTTCTTGGAGCTTGCGAACAATGGACCGAAAGGTTTCGGGTTCAATGTACTTGAGCGCCAGGTCTTCTAGTTCGGATTTGATGTTATAAAGGCCTAGTCGATGGGCCAAGGGCGCAAAGAGGTAGGAGGTTTCGTGAGCGATTTTGAGTTGCTTGTCCGAGGGCATATTGTCCAGGGTCCGCATGTTGTGCAGACGGTCGGCCAATTTGATGAGTATCACCCGAATGTCATCGGCCAGGGTCAAGAGCATTTTGCGGAAGTTCTCAAGCTGTTGCGTGGAATCCGACGATTTGTTGTAAAGTCCAGAGATTTTGGTCAAACCATCGATGATGCGGGCCACAACATTCCCAAACTCGTTTTCGATTTCCCCGAGCGTCAGGCCGGTGTCCTCCACCGTATCGTGCAGGAGGGCTGCTATGACGCCCGTTGTGCCCAGGCCGATTTCTTCGGCTGTGATTCGGGCTACCTCGATGGGATGAAAGATGTAGGGCTCCCCAGACCGCCGACGCATGTCCTTGTGGGCATCTACAGCGATTTCAAAGGCCCGCCGAATGAGCTTTCGGTTGGCCTTGTCCAAAAACGGTCGACAGGTTTTGAGGAGGCTGCGGTAGCGTTTCGCAATTTCCTTGATTTCCTCATCGGGCGTTAGGTTCCAGGAACTGACGGTCAGGGTTGGTTTTTGCACCTTGTAAAAATACACGATGGCCCTTTCGATGGCTATATTTGACCCCCTTTTGAGGGATAATTAGGGGCTGACCCAAACTTTTTATCCCGGGGAATGTTAAGCGGATGTGGCGAAATTGGTAGACGTGCCAGACTTAGGATCTGGTGCCGCAAGGCGTGTGGGTTCGAGTCCCTCCATCCGCACCAAGCCAGCCGAACCCCCAGGGGTTCGGAGCTTGTTGTCATACACCCTCTAAACCTTTGTTTTGAATATCACTGTTGAATACCCGTCCAGCCTAGAGGCGCGTCTTACCCTGAGCCTAACCCCGGATGATTACCAGCCCCGGGTTGACAAAGCGCTCAAGGACCTTCGTAAGAACATCAAAATGCCGGGTTTTCGTCCTGGAATGGTGCCATCCGGCCTTGTTCTCAAAAACTACGGGATGTCCGTGCTTCAGGAGGAGCTCAGTCGTGTTGTCAACGATCAGTTGATGGACTATGCCCGCGCTGAGGGCCTGGATTTCTTCGGTCAACCTTTGCCGGTTTCGGGCCACAATCCTTTTGTTCAAGGTTTGGATTTTGGTTTGACCTATGAATTTCGCTACGATTTGGGTCTTCGCCCCAAGGTTGAAATCAGGAGCCTGGACGGGCAATCTTTTGCCAAGATTCAGCCTGTACCCGGCAAAACCGAGTTGGATGAAACCATTGACCAATGGCGGACTCGCTTTTTTGAAGGGGCCTACCCCGAAAAAGCCGAGCCCGGCGACCGGGTTTTTCTGCGGTTGACGGCCTCTGAGGCCCCCACCAGCGGGGATGCAGCCCGCAAAACCGTGGTCCTCGTAGGTTTGGACGAAATCGTTTCACCCGAGCTCCGTGCTGCTTTGTTGGGTCAAGGCAAAGGGACCACCGGTTCCCTAACGGTAGGGGACTTGTACGGGGAGGACCGAGCCGCCGCTGCCAAGGCTTTCAAAGTGGATGAAAACGAGGCGCCTGAATCCAATTCAACGTGGACCTACGAAATCTCCAATGTTTTCCGCGAAGGCAAGGCCGACATGAACGAAGCCTTTTTTGCCAAAGTATTTGGGGAGACGATGACCGAGGAGGAATTTATGAAACGCACCGAGGACCTTATTAAGGCCCGTTGGGACGAAGAATCGGAGCAATTACTCCGTTATCGCATGATGGAGGCTTTTTTTGGTGAACATCCCATGGAGCTTCCGGATGCCTTTTTGAAACGCCTCCTGCGCAGCAACGATAACAAGGGGGACGCCGGTCATCAACATGACCACGACCACGACCATGACCACGATCACGACCACGATCATGACCATAGCCACGAGCACCAGGATCCAGCTCAATACGAGGCCTTTGCCAAGCAACTCAAAAAGGATCTGATCATTGATGTTTTGTTAAAACAACACGATGTTCGAATTGAGCGAGAGGCCATGCTTCAAGAAGCAGAGGCGCGCTTGTTCCAACAATTTTCATCCTACGGCATTTCACCCGAACAAATTCCTTTGCGTCGCTATGCCGAAGATTATTTGGCCAAAGAACAGAACGAGTCATCGGTTTACTATTCTCTCAAATACCGTCATGCCGAAGACATTCTTCGTTCCCAAATTCAGGTAGCCATCGAAGAAAGCGATTATCCATCGTTCAAAGTCAGGCTGGAAGAGGCCTTTGGTTCCCCTTCCGAGGCCTAAATATTGACCGAATTGTCTTAGCTTTTTGGATCCACAAACACCCAACCCCCTTATTCCCATGAACTTTTCCAACGAATTTGAATCTTTCGCCACCCGTCACTTGGGAATGCATTCCAAAGCCGTTGAAGGTGGCTTGCACCGTCAACTCCAAGGTTTTACCCCTTACATCATCGAAGAGCGACCCATGAATATTGCATCCATGGATGTCTTTTCGCGCCTCATGATGGATCGCATCATTTTTATGGGGGTCGGGGTTTCCAACGAGGTCGCCAATATCATTCAGGCCCAGCTTTTGTTCTTGGATTCGGTGGATTCATCGCGTGACATTCAGATTTATATCAACAGCCCCGGGGGGTCGGTCTATGCAGGCCTGGGTATCTATGACACCATGCAATTCATTTCTGCAGATGTTGCGACCATTTGCACCGGGATGGCCGCTTCGATGGCGGCTGTTTTGTTGTGTGCGGGTGCTCCGGGCAAAAGAACAGCCCTGAAACATGCGCGGGTTATGATTCATCAGCCGATGAGCGGTATGCAGGGTCAGGTCACTGAAATGGAAATCGCCCTCAAAGAAACCCTCAAGGTCCGGGATGAGTTGTACCAAATTTTGGCCGACCACAGCGGACAATCCTTCGAAAAAATCACCAAGGATTCGGATCGTGACTATTGGATGAGCGCTACCGAGGCCAAAACCTACGGTATGATTGACGATGTCCTTGTGAAAAACCCCAAATCCGCTCGTTAATGCCAGCTAACAAATCTTGGACTTGTTCCTTTTGTAGCAGGGCGGTATCCCAATCCGCTTTTATGGTGGTAGGAACCGAAGGGAGAATTTGTGAGCAGTGTATTCCGGGAGTTTACCGAATGTTCCGGGAGCGACAGGATTTACCAGCGGATGCGGTGGCAGAAACCGAAAATCGAAAGCCCAACCGTCGCAAGCCTCGTTCGGAGCAATTTAATCCCCGGACCATCAAGGCTTTTTTGGATCAATACGTCGTGGGTCAGGACAAGGCCAAACAGGCCATGTCGGTGGCGGTTTACAATCATTACCGCCGCATTGGCGAAATCAGTGGTCAAGCCAAGACGGCGGCCGTTACTCCGGATATCGAATTGGACAAATCCAATATGCTGTTGGTTGGTGAAACCGGCACTGGTAAAACGCTTTTGGCCAGAACCTTGGCCCGTATGCTGGAATTGCCTTTTTGCATTGCCGACGCTACGGCCCTGACCGAGGCGGGTTATGTAGGCGAGGACGTGGAAAGTATTTTGACGCGTTTGTTGCAGGCGGCTGATTACAATGTAGAAGCCGCCCAGAAGGGGATTGTTTATTTGGACGAAGTTGACAAAATTTCCCGCAAAAGCGATAACCCATCGATCACCCGGGATGTATCCGGGGAAGGGGTTCAACAAGCCCTTCTCAAAATGCTTGAAGGCACCATTGTCAATGTACCCCCGCAGGGTGGTCGCAAGCATCCGGACCAGAAATACATTGCCTTGGATACCCGAAATATTTTGTTCATCTGTGGTGGGGCCTTTGATGGTTTGGATAAAATTATCGCTCGCAGGGTGAATAAACAGGCCATTGGCTACCGTTCGGGGAACGATGCCCTGGCCACCGAAGTGGGCGCATCCCTTCTTTCGCAGGTTAGCCCTGTTGATTTGCGGCATTACGGGTTGATTCCGGAATTGCTAGGCCGTTTGCCGGTTTTGGTTCACCTGGAGCCTTTGGACCGGGAGTCCTTGCTCGCTATTTTGACGCAACCCAAAAACGCCTTGGTGCGCCAATACGAGCATCAGTTTGCATTGGAAGGCATGGC
>CAIOCC010000010.1 GCA_903856555.1 uncultured Bacteroidota bacterium | reverse complement strand
TCGTCCCGATTCAACGGTCAAGGCGCAGGCGGATAGCCTGCTGCAGGCCGTTCGGAGCGGTTCGGATTTTGGAACCTTGGCTTCGACTTTTTCGGCCGATCCTGGTTCGGCCGTCAAAGGCGGTGACTTGGGCTATTTTGCAGAAGGCATGATGGTGAAGCCCTTCAACGATGCCTGTTTTGGGGGTCGCAATGGGGAGTTGGTGGTGGTTCGCTCTGATTTTGGATACCACCTGATTCAAATCAACGACCAGAAGGGCCAAAAGCCGGTTGTCAAGTTGGCGCCGGTGGCTGCGAGGATTTCCCCTTCAACCGAAACATTCCGGGGCCGATTTGCCGAGGCGACGGCCTTTGCCTCCGGGCTCAAAAACGCCGATGACTTTCAAAAAGCAGTGGACAAAAAGGGCTTGCCCAAAAAGACTGCCGAAAATATTCGCGTTAGCGATCGGGTTATTCCTGGCATCAACAACGCCCGCGATATCGTCCGCTGGGCTTATAAAGCCACTATTGGCGAATTGAGCCCCCTCTTCGAAACGGAGGATCGTTTTGTGGTCGCTGTCTTGACCAAAGCCCTGGAGAAAGGGACTAAGCCCCTCGAGGAGGTCAAGACGGATCTTGAATACCGTATTCGCAAAGAGAAAAAAGGAGAAATGCTGGCCAGCAAATGGACCAAGGCATTGGGCCAAAACCCCAATCTAGAAGCCGCTGCCGCCAACGTAGGTGCGATGGTTCAGCCTTTGATGGGTGCTTCTTTCCTCGGCTCCTTCATCAACGGGGTGGGCCAGGAGCCCAAACTGTCCGGCGCTTTGTTTTCGACACCCAAAGGCCGAATTGGGAAGCCAGTGGCCGGGGAGCGCGGTGTTTATGTTTTCGTCGTGGACAGCCTGAGCAGTCTTCCCAAGGACTACGACCTGCGTTCGGCCAAAGCATCGCTCGAAGGTCAGTACCGTGGAAGAGCAGGGAACGAGCCCTTTGGTGCCAAGCGTGAATTGGCCACCATTAAGGACGATCGCCATCTCTTTTATTAATTTTGGAATCGCAGCCGCTCGACACGGCTTCGATAGCAGGCATGAGCGAGGATTCGTTGCCAATTCGTAACAAAATTCAAGAAAGCGGGATTCAGGTCTTGGATCCCAGCGACTTTCTTGTGCCGGATTCGCAGATTCAACCCCTTGATCTGGCGGATTATATGGACGAATGGGGCGTCCTCCGTGAAAAAGATTACCGGGCCCGCGTTCAGGCCATGGACCTCACCCCTTTCGCCGGACGTTGGGTGGCCTTGTATTGTTCATCCGAAGCGGTTTGGCCGCCTTGGGCCGTGATGATTTTGGCGGTCCACCTTCAAGGGGGCGACCCTTCGACTCGTCCCGCCGGCATCGAATATGGAACCCCGGGTCAGGTGCAGTGTCAATTGGCTTTGGCGCGTATTCAGCAACTGGATACGGAATTGTACCGCGATGCTCGTTTGATGATCAAGGCTTGTTCCAGGGCGGAATGGACGCCGGCTCTTTACCTGGCCTTGACCCAACGATTGATGGGGGTGGTTCAGAGCCTCTTTTACGGTGAACCCTGTTCGGCTTTTCCGATTTACAAACGCCGCTCGTTTGTGGCGTAATTTTGGGAAAGACCTGAACAAAACAAGGATGAAATTCTGGGGCCAATGGAGTTGGGCCAAGCGTTCCAAAACGATCGCGTGGTTGGTGGGTCTTTTTTTGCCGTTGTCGGTGGGTTGGTTGCTGAACAGCGCATCCAAGACCGAGGAAGAAAAAGCCTACCGTCAGAAATTTTGGTCCAATTACCGGGTGTATTCGGTGCCGGTCCCAGAGGGCATGCAATTTGCTGGCGAAAAAGTTCCGTTGTGGGATTTTGAATTTCGCGAACGGGTCGAAAGGGAATTACTTCAAAATGCCTACGGGCAGGCGACCATGCTCCTTTACATCAAGCGTGCAGCTCGCTGGTTTCCCATGATCGAAAATGTGTTAAAACAAAACGGCATTCCCGAAGATTTCAAATACCTGGCGGTGGCCGAGAGCGGTTTGGCCAATGCCATTTCGTCGGCCGATGCCGTTGGTTATTGGCAGTTTTTGGCAGGCACGGCTCGTCAACACGGATTGCAGGTCAACGAAGAAGTCGATCAACGCTACGACCCCTGGCTGTCAACCCAGGCGGCGTGCAGGTACCTGCGCAGAGCGCACGATCAATTTGGGAATTGGTCCATGGTTGCTGCTTCCTACAACATGGGTACGGCGGGTTTGAGACAGCAGGCCGACTACCAAGGCAAGGATCGCTACCCGGAACTTCATCTTAACAACGAAACATCCCGCTACCTTCCCCGGATTCTCGCGATCAAAACCATTATGGAACACCCCGAGCGTTACGGTTTTCATTTGACTGCATCGCAGGTTTATTTGCCCTTCGAAACAGAGCAATGGACGCTGAACGAGCCGGTGACGAATTGGGCCAACTATGCCCGGGAACACGGGATGAGTTACCGCGAGCTCAAAATATTTAACCCCTGGATACGCAAGACCTCTTTGCGAAATCCGGACCGGAACACGTATACCCTTCGCAAGCCAACCAAATCATTTTCGGAAAAGGCATCGCGCTGGTCCTTGGTTCCGGTGTCCGAATGGGGTTTGGGGCTACCATGAAAGACGTTCTTCGAATCGAAGGCGCCCGAGAACACAACCTCCGGGACCTGGACCTTACCCTTCCCCGGGAATCTTTGGTGGTTGTTACGGGGCCCAGCGGGAGTGGAAAATCCTCCTTGGCTTTTGCGACTTTGTACGCCGAGGGGCAGCGTCGCTACCTGGAATCATTTTCGGCCTATGCTCGGCAGTTTATGGGCAAGCTGGAAAGGCCGGCGGTGGATCGGATCGATGGCTTGAGCCCCGTCATTGCCATTGAGCAAAAAACAACCTCCCGCAATCCCCGCTCCACGGTGGGGACCACCACGGAGATTTATGATTTTTTGAGGCTGCTCTATGCCCGCATTGGCCAAGCCCATTCTTGGGTGTCTGGCAAGCCCATGCAACAATTCAGCCAGGCTCAGATTATGGAAAGCTTGGTCCAGGATTACAAGGACCGGGATCTGATGTTATTGGCTCCGCTGATCCGCAGCCGCAAAGGGCATTACCGGGAACTTTTTGAACAATGGCGCAAGCAGGGTTTTACCAAGGTGCGGATCGATGGCGAGGTCACGGACCTCTCACCCCGTATGCAGGTCGACCGTTACAAAGTTCATGATATCGAATTGGTAGTGGACGTCTTGGTACCCGGTCAGGATTCAGCACACCGACTCAAAACCAGCGTTGAATTGGCAACGCGGCTGGGCAAGGGAGTTTTGTTATGCGGAACCCCATCGGACGATGGGTCCGGGTCTTGGAATTGGCGGTACTTCAGCAAATTATTGACCGACCCTGAGAACGGTTTGGCCTACGACGAACCTCAGCCTAACACATTTTCGTTCAACCTACCATACGGGGCCTGTCCTCGATGCCAAGGCCTGGGCTCCAAAATGGAAGCGGACCCTGAATTGGTTTTTGGGGACGAGGAGCTCACATTGGGTAACGGAGGTTTGGCTCCCTTGGGGGAATACAAAGACAATTGGATCTTTAAAGTGCTTTTGGCCCTGGGAAAGAAACACAAGTTTGGACTCCAAACGCGGGTTTCTCAACTAACCTCCGACCAAAAGCAATTGATATTGTACGGCCTCAAGGAACCGGTTGCGGTGGATATGGGCAAGGATCGTGGGATGGAATACCACGCCTTTGATGGGTTGATGGCCTTGATTACCCGGCAGGATGAATGGGGGACAGCGTCCATGCAGGAATGGGTGCAGCGCTTTGTTCGCCAGAAACCTTGCACGGAATGTGGCGGGGGAAGACTCAAAAAAGAAGCCTTGCATTTCTGGATCGCGGGGAAGAGCATTGCCGACCTCTGCGGCATGGAATTGCAGACCTTGCAGGATTGGCTGGGGGGATTGGAGGGGTCCTTCCAAGGAAACAAAGCCAGGGTGGCCGATGAAATTCTCAAAGAACTGCGAATTCGTCTGCAGTTTTTGTTGGATGTGGGCCTCGGTTATCTGCATTTGCACCGAAGCACGGCCACCTTGTCCGGGGGCGAGTCCCAACGGATTCGTTTGGCCAGTCAGTTGGGGTCGGGGCTAAGCGGGGTTCTGTACATATTGGATGAACCCAGTATCGGATTGCACCCCCGGGATAACCGGCGTTTGATAGGGGCCTTGCGGAATCTTCGAGACCTGGGGAACACGGTTTTGGTGGTGGAACACGACGAAGAAATGATACGGGCGGCGGATTGGGTGGTGGATTTGGGGCCGGGAGCCGGCAGCGAGGGGGGACGGCTGGTCTCCGAAGGCCCACCGGAGGCGTTGAGCCGCAGTGGAGGGCTGACGGCGGATTACTTGTCCGGGGTCCGTCAGGTGGGGGCTTCGAAGGATCGCCCAGGTAATGGACATTGGTTGGGATTGATCGGAGCGACCGGTCACAACCTGCGTCGGGTGGACCTTCGGGTGCCACTCGGCTGTCTAATCGGGGTTTCGGGGGTTTCAGGTTCCGGCAAATCGTCCTTGATCAATGAAACCCTGGTTCCGGCCCTTTCTAATCAAATCACGGGTACCCGGCGTTTTCATTTGCCCTTCAAAGCCCTGGAGGGTTGGGAGCACCTCGACAAAATCATCGAAATCGATCAATCGCCCATTGGCCGAACACCTCGGTCCAACCCGGCAACCTATACGGGCCTGTTTACCGATATCCGGCAGCTTTTTGCAGAAATGCCCCTGTCCAAAATCCGTGGCTATACCCCGGGGCGCTTCTCTTTTAATGTGGCAGGGGGACGTTGCGAGGCCTGCGGTGGAGCAGGCGTGCGGGTTTTGGAGATGAATTTTCTGCCCGATGTCGAGTTGCC
>CAIOCC010000009.1 GCA_903856555.1 uncultured Bacteroidota bacterium | reverse complement strand
GCCTGATTTTGACCAAAGAAAGTCACAACTTGCTCGGTCTCTTTCAAGGCGTTGAGGGCATCTTCCTTCACAAGATCCGTTATTCCTCCATCCCTTAGAATTGCTTGCATCCAATCGTGAAATTCAATCCAGGTCATCACCTGACCCATGGGGCGATCCAAGGGGACGCACTGAACCAAAAGATCCAATTTGGAAGGCTCAAATCCCAAGGCGAGCAATTCATCGCGAACGACCGCCCAACCTTGCTTATCCAATTTGTCCAAAAGCAAACCCAAACGAGCAACCTGTCCAGGAACCCCGCCCCAAGAGGCCAAAAGGTTCAGGAAACGACGATCGTTCACCCGAATTCGATAATTCCTAAATCCCAAGCCATCCAAAACATCCCGGTAAAGCCCCAAAAGTTCGGCCTGATGAAAGGTCGAAATCTCCGGGGCCACCACATCGGCATCGCATTGAATAAATTCCCTGAATCGGCCCTTTTGAGGACGATCGGCCCTCCATACGGGCTGAATTTGGTATCGTTTGAATGGAAAACTCAGTTTGGCATGGTTGGCCGCGACATAGCGAGCCAGAGGAACGGTCAAGTCGTAACGCAACGCCTTTTCGCATAGCAACGGCACAAGGCGTCGGGGTTGTTCCCTCAGTTGGTTCCATAGCTCCGGTTCTACCCCTTCGGAAAACGAACCGGAATTCAAAACGTGAAAAATCAAACGATCCCCCTCCTCCCCGTATTTGCCGCTGAGAGTTGACCCAGATTCCATGGCCGGGGTTTCGAGCGGACCGTAACCGCAACGCAAAAAAGCGGCTTCGATGACCGAAAACAAGGCTTTGCGTCTCCGCATTTGGGATGCCCCGAAATCTCGGGTCCCCCGAACCGGGGCTGCTGATTTGGGTTCCATGGACCCTAAAATAGAATCAGACGGTCGAGGATTTGATCCTCTTCTGAATATCATCCACAAAGCCGCGGAATCGGCGATCGGTTTCCATCAAATCCTCCACCGTTTGGCATGAATGGATCACGGTGGAATGGTCCCGGCCACCAAAATATTCCCCAATGGCCTTGAGACTGTATTTGGTCATTTTTTTGGCGAAATACATGGAAATCTGACGGGCCTGAACGACCTCCCGCTTGCGCGTGCTCGCCCTTAACAAATCGACCGGTAGATCAAAATATTCGCAGACCATGGACTGAATAGAATCGATCGAAATTTCGGTCTGGGTATGACGCGTGAAATTCTTGATGACATTTCTGGCCAATTCCAGATCAGCCTGACGATGGCTCAACGTGGTATAGGCCATCAGCGAGGTCAAAGCCCCTTCCAATTCACGGATGTTGCTATGGATGTTGTGTGCAATAAATTCGACGACCTCCAAGGGCAATTCGATCCCATCGGCGTACATTTTGCTCTGGAGGATGGCCAAACGTGTTTCAAAATCGGGAGCCTGCAAATCGGTGGAGAGTCCCCATTTGAAGCGGGACAGGAGTCGATCCTCCATCCCTCGTAAATCCTTGGGGGCTCGATCGCTGGTTAGAATGAGCTGTTTTCCGTTTTGGTGAAGGTGATTGAAAATATGGAAGAATACATCCTGGGTTTTCTCTTTGTTGGCCAAGTTGTGGACATCGTCCAGAATCAAAACATCCATCATCTGATAGAAATGCACAAAATCGTTGGCGGATTGGTTCTTGATGGCATCCACAAACTGCTGTGTGAATTTCTCGGAACTTACATACAAGACGGTCTTGGCCGGAAACAATTGACGGACTTGGTTGCCGATGGCTTGGGCCAAATGCGTTTTTCCTAGCCCGGTTGAACCGTAAAGCATGAGAGGATTGAACGAGGTTGCACCGGGTTTGGCTGCGACCGCCAAGCCTGCTGAACGGGCCAATCGATTGCAATCCCCCTCCACAAAGGAATCAAAACGATAACGGGGGTTGAGTTGGGACTCTACTTGAATTTTTTTGAGACCCGGAATCACAAAAGGATTCTTGATGGTCTGTCCGATATTGACCGGCATGGACACTTCGGCGCCGGCCTGTTTCACCGAACCACCCGGCATTTGGATGGTATAGGGCCTGGTTTCCCCGGCACTGTTTTCCATGACCACGGCGTATTCCAAACGACCGTTGGGGCCTAGGGCCCGCTTGATGGTCTTGTGAAGCAGATTTACATAATGCTCTTCCAGCCATTCGTAAAAAAACTGAGAAGGAACCTGTATGGTCAAAACCTCCCCTACCAATTTGCTGGGCATCACCGGTTCAAACCATGTCTTGAAACTCTGGAGACTGATATTGTCCCGGATGATTTCAAGGCACTCGGCCCAAACGTTTTCTGCTGTTTTGTTTTCTTTCTCCGCCATGATTCGCTACTAATAAGGTCGCGCAAAGGTTGTACGAATTTCTTAAATCCTGCTGCTATTTCAAAACCCTTCCGACCAAAAAAAAGGTCGAATAACCTAAATACTTGACTACGAAGCGAAAAATTTGGGGATAAGCGTGTAAAAAAAAACAAGCCAAAAAGCTTGTTTTTTACAATACCACTATATGGATTTGAAAATCAGACTATTAAATTAACATTAACGATTATAATCTCGTTTAAAGGGCGGGCGGCTTTTGCCACCATTCCGAGGACCCGCGTAGGCCGGCCTCTCGTTGCTTCGCCCCCCTTGATGGGCCGTCACTCGAATGGCCCTACCCCGAAAACGAGCCCCGTCAAAGGTGGATCGAATTTGATCCAAGGATTCTTGTTCAGCTTCCACCGTGGTCCAGGAGTCGCCCAAAATGATCTTGCCCAAATCGGCCTTTTGAAGACCTGAATGGTCCAACAAAAACTGCAACATGCTGGCCTTGTAAAAACCATCCCGCGTTCCCAAATTGACTTGCAAACCCGGTTGGTCTTCGCGATCCGAATGACCACGTCCTGCGGGCATGTCACCCATCGCCTGACGGCCCTGCATATCGGCATCGTTCTGGAGGGCGTAATAGCGGAACAAGCGCTCAAACTCCATCCAAACCAATTTCTGGATGAGGGTATCGCGATCCATCCCGTCCAACATGGGCTGAAGACCTTGAAGGAGTTCGCCAATGCGGTCTATGCGAGGCTCCGAAGCAGCGATTTTGCCAAAAAAATGCCGGAGCTTCACCTCCGCGATGGCAGTTCCGGAGGGAATGGTCCCCACTTGAAAGCGGACTTTGGCCTGCTTTTCAATTTGTTTGAGCCTGAAAGTATCCTTGGGTCCCAGAATCACCATCGAAACTCCTGCCTTGCCGGCCCTGGCGGTCCGGCCGCTGCGATGCGTATAAACCTCCGAGTCTTCGGGTATCGAGTAATGAACAACGTGGGTAATATCCTTGACATCGATACCCCGTGCCGCGACGTCCGTCGCTACCATCAATTGAAGGGAGCGCTCCCGAAAGCGGGCCATGACTTTGTCCCGCTGCGCTTGGGACAAGTCCCCGTGGAGAGCCTCCAAATCGTACCCTTCCCGAATGAGTTTTTCGGTCAATTCCTGGGCTTCGGCCTTGGTACGGGTAAATACAATGCCGTACATCTCTGGATGCGCGTCAATGAGCCGCTTGAGGGCTTCGTATTTGCGGGCGAAGGGCACCTGGAACGACCAATGCTCCAATTGGGAAGGGGCCGCTGATTGCGAATCGGAACGGAGGGTTTGGGGATCTTTGAGGAAACGATCCGCCATCTTTTTGATTTCGGCCGGCATGGTGGCCGAAAAAAGCCAAGTCCGGCGACGACCCGCCGCATGGGTTAGGATATAATCCAGGTCATCGCGGAATCCCATGTCCAGCATCTCGTCGGCCTCGTCCAGAACAAGGGTTTGAACAACGCTTAGGTCCAAGGCCTTGCGCTCCATGAGGTCCATGAGACGACCCGGGGTTGCGACCACCACCTGAACACCCGAACGGAGACGACTGATTTGAGCCTGGATCCCTGCCCCCCCGTAGACCGCTAGAATGCGAATCCCTTCGGTTCTGGCGGCGAATTTTTCGAGATCGTTGGAGATTTGGACACAGAGCTCCCGGGTTGGACTCAAGACCAAGGCCTGAACACCGCGGGCCTGGAGATCCAAGTGTTGCAAAAGCGGTAGGCCAAAGGCAGCTGTTTTGCCGGAACCTGTTTGGGCGAGACCGAACAAGTCGTGGTCACCCGATAGAAGAATAGGAATGGTCTGGGCCTGAATAGGCGTGGGCTTTTCAAAGCCGAGGTCCTGTACTCCGAGTAACAAACCCGGATTAAGACCCAGGTCGGCAAAGCCCGGTAGATTTTCGTTCATGAGGGGGCAAAGGTACGCTAATTTTGCAGGGTGAAAGCCCTTGTCATTGCAGTAGATGGGTTTGCCTCTTGTGGCAAGAGCACCTTGGCCCGGGATTTGGCCCAGGCCTTGGGTTATCGCTACATCGATTCGGGGGCCATGTACCGTGCCGTTACCTACCAAATGTTGGAACTTGGGCTGCCGCCTATCGAGTCCGTTGGCCTTGATCAGATGTTGGGGGCTTTGGATTTGAAGTTTGTCACATCAAATGGCATTAATCAATTAATGGTCAATGGGTTGGTTTTGGTTTCGGAATTACGCTCCAAGGCAGTCAATGCCGCCGTTAGCCCGGTTTCCACCTTGCCCAGCGTCCGATTAGCCATGGTGGCCCTTCAACGATCCTATGCCGACGGGACCGGTCTCACCATGGACGGACGAGACATCGGCACGCATGTTTTCCCGCAGGCGGATCTCAAATTTTTTGTAAGCGCCCGCCCCGAAGTCAGGGCAAAACGCCGACAGGCTGAATTGATCGCCTCCGGCGATACCTCCTGGACATTGGACGAAATTCTTGAGAACCAGGCCCAAAGAGACCTGATTGATTCCAACCGGGATTTTGCACCCCTCAAGCGTGCGGAGGATGCCATCGACCTAGATAACAGCGATCTAAGCCGTGAAGAACAGCTGGCCTGGGCCCTGAAATGGGTGGAAGAGCGCGGAGGGATTTAACCCTTGCGCTTCCGGTCCTGTTCTTTGAGGTGGATTTTGCGCATCCGCATGGATTTGGGTGTGATTTCAATCCACTCGTCTTCCTGAATGTATTCCATGGCCTCCTCCAACGAAAAGCGCTTGGGCGGGGCAATCCGGGAATTGTCGTCCTTGCCGGCGGCCCGCATGTTGGTTAGCTGCTTGCCTTTGACCAGATTAACCACCAAATCACCGGGACGGATATGCTCCCCAACGACCATGCCTTCGTAAAGATTTTCACCTGGTTCCACAAAAAAGACCCCGCGATCTTGCAATTTATCCATGCTGTAGGCCGTCGCTGGTCCAGTCTCCATGGACACCAACGAACCATTGATCCGGCCAGGTATCACCCCTTTCCAAGGCCTAAATTCCAAGAATCGATGGGCCGAAATGGCCTCCCCTTGGGACAAAGTCAACATCTGGGAACGCAAACCCATCAGGGCACGGGCTGGCATTTCAAATTCCAGGTGAATCCAATCCCCTTTGGGCTCCATCACCAGCATCTCACCCCGACGCATGGTGACCGCTTCGATGATTTTACCCGAAAATTCTTCGGGAACATCCACCACCAATTGCTCAAAGGGCTCATGTTTGGCTCCGTCCACCAGCCGAATCACCACGGTAGGCTGTCCCACCTGTAGTTCGTAACCCTCACGGCGCATGGTTTCGATCAAAATCGATAAGTGCAAAATACCCCGACCGTAGACCAGGTATGAATCTGGCGAGCCGGTATCCTCGACCCTCAGAGCCAGGTTTTTTTCGGTTTCTTTGTAGAGACGATCGCGTAAGTGTCTGGATGTTACCATTTTGCCTTCCTGTCCAAAAAACGGGGAATTGTTAATGGTGAACATCATGCTCAAGGTAGGTTCGTCCACTTTGATGGCCGGCAGGGCCTCCGGCGCTTCCAAATCACAGAGTGTATCCCCAATTTGAAAGTCGTCCAAACCAACCACGGCACACAAATCCCCGGCTTCCACCCGCTCCACTTTGCGACGGCCCAACCCCTCAAAAACATAGAGTTCCTTGACTTTGCCCCGTTTGCTTTGACCATCGGCCGTCAACAGAACCAAGGGTTGACCTTCCCGAATGGCCCCCCGATGAACCCGACCAATGGCGATACGACCGACAAAAGAAGAGTAATCCAACGAGGTAATCTGCATTTGCAAGGTCCCTGGGCGTGGCAATGGAGCAGGGACATGGGCGAGGATGGCATCCATCAAAGGCGCAAAGTCCTGACCGATCACTTTCCAGTCATTCCCCATCCAACCCTGTTTGGAAGAACCGTAAACCGTCGTAAAATCCAGTTGCTGTTCGTTGGCCCCCAGGTTAAAAAACAATTCGAAAACCGCGTCGTGGACCTCGTCAGGGCGGCAATTTTCCTTGTCCACCTTGTTAATGACCACAATGGGATGCAAACCCAATTCCAGGGCCTTGCTCAAAACAAAACGGGTCTGCGGCATGGGGCCTTCAAAGGCATCCACCAACAACAAAACCCCGTCGGCCATCTTGAGAACGCGCTCCACTTCACCCCCAAAGTCGGAGTGACCGGGCGTATCGATAATATTGATTTTGATGCCTTTGTATTCAACCGATACGTTTTTGGAAAAAATGGTGATGCCCCGTTCCCTTTCCAGGTCGTTGTTGTCCAAGACCAGCTCCCCCACCTCCTGATGAGGTTTGAACAAGCGAGTGAATTGCATGATCTTATCGACCATGGTGGTTTTGCCATGGTCAACGTGGGCGATGATGGCGATGTTGCGTAAAGAGGTGTCTTGGGAGGTTGTCATAAAAGTTCAAGCCTTAAAGGCGCCGCAAATGTAGCATTCTAATTCTCTTTCCTTATATTTGCCCCGCGTTAAGCTTCATTTAACCTGGTTCGGTAGTTCAGTTGGTTAGAATACATGCCTGTCACGCATGGGGTCGCGGGTTCGAGTCCCGTCCGGACCGCTCAAACCCCGCCTCTCTGAGGCGGGGTTTTTGCTTTTTAGGGCTTGGAGACCGGTGTCTCTGGGGCTGTCTTGAGGGTACCCATCCATCGATCCCATATCAAAAAATACAACCCGTAATTACCCTGAAATCGGGCATGATGCAGGTTGTGATGCCGTGAAGTGTTCACCCAGGAGCCCCATTTGGATTTCACAAAGGAGGCTGGATACAATTCGTAGCCCAAATGACCGTAGACATTGTAGACGATCATAAACAAAAAAAACAGGACCACATGGGACTTATGCAGCGGCAAACCCATTACAAACAGGGGGAGGATGCCAACCTCCACCAGGGCCTCCCAAGGGTGAAAAGAATACGCCGCCCAAGGCGAGGGATTGGTGGACTGGTGGTGAACGCGATGCACCCTTTTGTAGAGCCAAGGAAGGTGCATCAACCGGTGCGCCCAATAAAAATAGGCATCATGCAAAAACAAAAGGACCGGAAAAATCAAGAAATAATAAAGCCAACCCCTTTGGTTGGGTAGGTCCATCAACTGTGTCCATGCCCGGACCTGCGGATGAAACATGACGACCGTCACCACCGCTGCAAAAATCAAAATCGTGAGCGAGGAATAAAATACCTCTCGTCGAAGATCATTCTTGCCTGGAAACCGTGGCTGAATCTTGTGAGAAGACCAAGCTGAACGTTTCCAAACATAAAAAAGCAGGAAAGCAAGCCCCGCAAACAACGCATAGCGCCCACCTATTCTCCAAAGAACCGTTGGAAACGCTTCCCACCACGCAAAATTCGGTGCCACCCTTGTCCCGATTTTGATTAGATGTTCCGATTTGGACTAAATCTTCCGAAATTGACTGGACAGGTTAAAGGCCCAGAGGATCAATCCAAGCGGATTCGAAGCCCTTTGGGGGCATACTCGCCTGCATAACCCTGAAGCTCCACCGTGTAAAGCCCTCCTCGAAGCGAGCCCGGATCCAATTCGTATCCGTTGGGTCGACGTTGGCTGGAATCCCAGGGCAAACGAAGCACGACCTTGCCGGTTAGGTCTCGAAGGACCCAATGCAAACTTTGTACAGCCGCAGCGGCCTGCCAAGAGCCTAGGATCTCCGCCGAGGTGACGATCCGAAAGGGTCCTTGAGCAGGATTCGGCCAAACTTCGCAGGACTTGGAAGGACCCTGAGATACCTCGCGAAGCGAGGCTGGCAAACGCAAACCAGCCCTGACCAAAGGATGACCGAGGGGGTCCGCCCACTCCGTGCCAGGACCAAGCTCCCAAGACCATGGGGCGGGATTACCAACCGGGGTATGCTCAATTTCAAAGACGGGGTCATGGTCCTCAAGGTCCCATCCCTGGACATCGTTCCATGCTAAGCGGAGTCGGCCATCTATCCATGAAACCACCGGCTCTTGGGTGCCCAGAAGGAAGCGAACCCTCGGTTCTCCCAAGGAGGCCGGCCAGGAAAGATCCAATGACAAGGCCCCTACCTTTCCTGAATAATTGGAACGAAATGTCGTAACAATAGGCAAATCCTGGTGACTCGACGAGCGATTCCACGTCCATTCAGCGTCTTCTAGCAATTCAAATGAAGGCGAACCCCAGCGAGCAGCGCCTGGAAAAAAAGATCCATTGACGTCTCCGTAACACAGTCCTTGTAGATTTCTGGAAACGGCCGCACCGTTGAGATTCAAAACAGCCGTATCAAAAATCCATTCTCCAGAAGGGAACGAGTTAATCACATTGGCGTACCGACGGCTAATCACCAAAGCGTCCGAAGCGTTCACCGTGCCCGATGCATTGACATCCCCCGCCTTGAGTCGCAAACCACTCAAAGGTTGGGCATTGGAAAAATGAAGGTTGGCCAATAGCGCATCGGTGGCGTTCACCCCGCCCCAAGTTCGACTCGTTTGAAGTTGCAGGGTTTTATTACCGTTGGTATAACCACTCAAACTATAGGATCCCTGAGCATTGGTGACAACGGTGGCTTCTTGAACCAGGCTTGGGTAACTCAATAACCGAACGGTAACCGAGGACAATGGGGTCCATGATAGGTTGTTATAGCTAACAATGCCCGTTAACGGCAGGGCCGCTGGATTATTGACCTGCACCAAGTAATCCTGCGTTTCACCCCAATCATAGGCTCCGCAGGCCTGGGTCGTCGTTGCATTTCCTCCCTCGTTGAGAACCACCCGCATGAGGCAGAGACCGGCCGATGCTTGAGGTGACGCCATGGAAAGAGACGATGCGTTTAAGGTAGCCGAGGCTGTATTGGCCAGAGAACCACCCATGATCATTTCGCTCACCTCAAATTGGTAATTGCGGTTAAAATCAATGAATACTTTGGCGTAAGCCGCGTAATTCCCTCCACAGGTCCCTTTGACCAGACTGGCAGCATAGGACTGCCCCAACGTCACCTGAAATGGCGGCAGGTTGGTACGGTCCGTGTAGGTTGCACAATTCCCGGCACCGGTGGGCGATGCATAGGTGGTCCCGGCAAAGGTCCACGACGCGATACGGCTATCGGCCGAATCAGTGGCCCCCGAAGCACATGCGACAGCCCTTGCCCGAATGACGGCATTTCGAGTGAGAGAATCCGAACCAAAAGAATTGGTCACCCTCAACTTCACATTGTACAGGCCGGCCGATGAAAAAGT
>CAIOCC010000008.1 GCA_903856555.1 uncultured Bacteroidota bacterium | reverse complement strand
GTCCTATAATTTCAGCGATTTTTACAATCCCCTAACCAACAGCACGCTGCGGCAAAATCTGGCAGGCGGCAAAACTTCCGAAACATTTTTTCAGTCTTCCCAAAGCATGTTGGGGCGTCGTTTTCAAATGGGTCGACTGGCTTGGGACTACACCCTCAACCAGCGAACGACCTTGACCACTTCTTTTAACCTGGGCGACGGACGGTTTCGTAACACCGATGACCAACCCTATTCTTGGACCAAACCCGGCCCCAACGGGGTGGTGGATACGACGATACTCGGTCGCCAAACCAACCGCCAACAGAATTTCTGGCGCTACGGCTCCCTTCAACTATTGTTACGAAAAACCACGGCCCTACCCGGCGAGGAATGGAGCGTGGACCTTAACCTCAACGCCTCGGCCAATGGAACCGAGGCCGACCTGGACAATCTGTCCAACAACCTTTTGACCGACAGTTCATCACGCCGACTTCAGGAAAACCGGGGTTCGGGTCAAAACCGAGTTTTTACCGCTCAGTACGACCATACCCGTCCAGCGGCATCGGGCAAGTGGGAATGGGGTCTGCGCAGCAATCTACGCAGCAATGTTTCCAACCTAACGGTGAACCTGGGCTTGAACGGGGCGGTTCCGTCCTTTAATGGCGCCCTGAGTAACGAGTTTGAAATCACGGATATCGTGAACGCTGCCTACATCAATCGCCAGCTAGTCTGGGGTTCTTGGGGCCTGCAGGCCGGCCTTCGGGTGGAGCAAACCCGCTTTGATGTGAACCTCCCCCTGCTGGGTGATTCTTCGTTTCGGTATCGCTACCCCAACGGGGGACGTCAATGGGGCAATGCCCTCTTTCCGGCCGTTTACCTGAGCCGCAAAAGCGGTCGACACGAATGGCAGGTGAATCTTTCCCGAAAAATTGGACGACCCGGTTTTTTTCAAGTCTTGCCTTTCATTTTGTTTGCCGATGCCCAGGGGTACCGAATCGGGAATCCAGGACTGGCTCCCGAGTTCTTTCACTTGTCCGAAATCAATCATCAATACAACAACGGAATCATCAGCCTAACATCGTCCGTCTATGGCCGATACACCACCCAAGTCATCACCGAATTTGTTAGCAGACTCCCCCAGGACAGTAACTTGTTGGTCAATTCGTACTTGAACGGAGATCGTCAATGGGCGACCGGTTGGGAAGAGAGTTTTCGCTGGAATCCCTCCAAAGCGTGGACCCTGACCACCAACCTGAACGCCTTTTTTACAGAGGTGAATGCCGGGGCTTTGATGAACAACATCAGCCGTGGGGGATGGAGTTGGACGGCCAAGGGTCAGGTTTCGTACCGGCCCGACCAGCGTTGGTCCATCCAATGGAATGGAGAATACGAAGCGCCTCGGATCTTACCTCAGGGCCGCACCTATCCCGCCTACGGCATGGACCTATCGGCCTCCTGGAATCCCAACAAATCCTGGACCCTCGTGGCGCTTCTTTCGGATGTCGCTAACACAAGACGATTTGGTAACACCGTCCAAACCGAAACCCTGTTCCAGGAATTTATTCGACGTCGGGAAGTACGCTTTGTTCGATTCACCCTGACCTATCGATTTGGAAATTCGGATGCCTCGCTTTTCCAAAAAATGCGGCGCAGTGGCGGGGGCTCGGGCGGCGGGGGCGATATGGGCTTTTGACCCTTGGTTTTTACCTTTGGTCGGACTACCTACCCTCAAAATTCCCCTCAACCATGAACCTTAACGAAGCACAATTAGCGGATCGGGACGATGAATTGGCTCCTTTTCGATCCGAGTTTGCTTTTCCGGTTGGACCCAACGGAACGCCTTGGGTGTACCTCTGTGGAAATTCCCTGGGCTTGATGCCCTTGGCTGTCCCGTCAGCGGTGCAGGTGGAATTGGATTCCTGGGCTCGCTACGGAGTCGAAGGCCACTTTGAAGGTCCGCATCCTTGGATGCCATACCACCGCAGGCTCACGGCCCCTTTGGCTCGCTTGATGGGGGGCTTGGAATCTGAAGTGGTGTCGGCGCATACCCTCACGGTGAATTTGCATTTGCTCATGGCCGGCTTCTATCGTCCCCAGGGGCAGCGCACCAAGATTTTGGTGGAAGCCGGGGCCTTTCCTTCGGACCAATACGCCGTGGATAGCCAACTCAAACACCACGGCATCGACCCTGCGGAGGGCCTGATCGAAGTGGATACCGCCGCTCAACGAGATCTAGATCCAACCACCTCGATTGTTGATGCCATCCGAAGTGCCGGGGATCAAACGGCGGTGGTTTTGCTGGGTGCCGTTCAGTACTACAGCGGAGCCTTCTTCGATGTACCAACGGTGGTCCGCGAGGCCCACCAAGTTGGAGCCTTGGTGGGACTGGATTTGGCCCACGCCGCTGGCAATGTCCCCCTGTCCCTCCACGAGTGGGGTGTGGACTTTGCCTGCTGGTGTTCCTACAAATACCTAAATTCAGGACCGGGTGGTCCGGGCGGACTTTTTGTGCACGAGCGGCATCACCATCGTCGGGACCTGGGCCGATTTGAAGGCTGGTGGGGGCACGATGAAAAAAGCCGGTTTGAGATGCCTCGGCATTTTGTACCCGCCCCCGGTGCCGAAGCATGGCAACTTAGCAATGCTCAGGTGATGGCCATGGCACCCCATGCGGTTGCCTTGGAGATCCACGACCGGGCCGGCATGGAACGACTGCGCATCAAGTCCTTGCGTTTAACGGCTATGTTGGAACAAATTCTGCAAGAATTTTTGGGGCAACATCCCGAACTAGACGGACGCTTGCTCACCCCGGCCCTTCCTGAGCGGAGAGGTTGTCAGCTTTCGCTCAACCTTAGGCATCGTGGACGGGAAGTTTTTGATCACCTCCACCAACATGGAATCTTGGCTGATTGGCGCAACCCGGACACCATTCGGATGGCACCGGTACCACTTTATACGTCCTATACCGATTTGCATCGAATTCAATCGGTGTTACAAACCTTTGCATGAGATCCCCTTCGTTCCACCTGCCCATGGCAGGAATACTTCTCGGATTGTTCCTGCTAACAACCAACCTGAGCGCCCAGGTCCGTCGATCCACCCTGAGTGGTTACGTCCGAGACGCCCAGACCGGCGAAATGCTGGTAGGTGCCAGCCTTTGGTTACCCGAAATCCAAAACGGCACTTCCACCAATGCCTACGGGTTCTATTCCCTCACCCTATCCCCGGGTTCCTACAACCTGCAGATCAGTTACGTGGGTTTCCAGACTCGGACCCTGCGCCTGGACTTGGATAGCAGCCGAGGGCTCAACTTTGAAATGCAGCCCCTCAACGACCTCCAAGAAATCCAAGTCGTGGATGATCGAATCAGCCGGCAGGCACGAGAGGTTCAAATGAGCAAAATCGAACTGACCCCGCAACAAATTCAACAAATCCCCATGTTGTTTGGGGAAAAGGACTTGCTCAAAACTTTTCAATTGATGCCGGGGGTCCAAAAAGGCAACGAGGGCAGTTCCGGCATCTATGTACGGGGCGGTGGACCGGATCAAAACCTTATTCTATTGGACGAAGCAACGGTGTACAATGCCTCGCATTTGTTCGGGTTTTTTTCGGTCTTTAATGGGAACGCCATCAAAAATGCGAGCCTAACCAAAGGCGGATTCCCCGCCCGCTACGGAGGGAGGCTTTCCAGTGTTCTCGACATTACGATGAAGGACGGCAACAGCCGGGAATGGTGCACCGAAGGCAGTGTGGGGAATATTTCAGCGAATTTCACCGTCGAAGGTCCGCTTGTCAAAGACAAGGCCTCCATGATTATCTCGGGGCGGCGAACCTATTTTGATTTGCTGACCGCACCCCTGCTCCTGAGTGGCGGGGAGGGTCTGGGCGGTTATTATTTTCAGGACCTTAACGCCAAATTCAATTACCAGCTCGACGAAAGGAATCGCCTCTATTTAAGCGGTTACCTCGGCCAGGATAAATTTTATGCGACGACGTTTGGTTCCAACCCCCTCGAAAGAACCACCGCCTCCTTGGGCTGGGGTAACAAAACCGGAACCCTGCGCTGGAATCATCAGGCCAACAGCCGAACCTTTGTGAACAGCAGCCTCATCCTGAGCGATTATACCTTTCTGATTCAACTCAAATCCAACGAAGGCAACGAGTTTTTTGATCTGCGCTACAATTCAACCATCCGGGACATCGGCGTCAAGGTGGACTTGGATTGGCTGCCCGTTCCGGAACACAAAATCAAAGCCGGTTTTCAATCCATTCGACACACCTTTATTCCCACGGCCTTTGTTCTCAAGAATTCCCTAGCTCCGGATTTCAATTTTGATAAAGTAGCCCGGGAGTATTCCTTGGAAAGCGGTCTCTACGTTGAGGATGAATGGAGACTGGGCGAACGGTGGTTGCTGCATCCGGGTCTGCGCATTTCCACTTTCGCGACCGGCAGCAAAACCTATGCCAGGCCCGAGCCCCGCATGGCCGCCCGCTACCTATTGGGCGATAACCAATCCATCAAGGCCGCCTATACCGAAATGAACCAGTACCTGCACCTGCTTTCGAATTCGGGTACCGGCCTTCCAACGGACTTATGGGTACCGGCCAACGAAAAAGTAGGGCCGCAATTCTCCAGTCAAATTGCCTTGGGCTATTCGTTGGACCTCCCCCAAAAATCCTGGAGCATCACCACCGAAGCGTATTTCAAAAAAACCAACGGCAACATTGCTTACAGACCAGGGGCCAGTTTTTTGCTGGTGGATCCCGAAGAGATTTTTGATGAAAGCGGAATCCCCAAGGTTCAATGGGAAGAACAAGTGATGGGCGGTTTCTTGGAATCGATGGGATTGGAAATCCTTCTCCAAAAACACCGGGGTGTATGGAACGGCTGGCTGGGTTATACGCTCAGCAAAACCGACCTGCGATTTGATGAACTCAACGGCGGTTTGCCGTTTCCGGCGCGTTACGATCGCCGGCATGATTTGAGTTGGGTTAATTTCTTTGACCTGCGAGCTCCCAAGCCCGGTCGCAAAGGAATCAAGGGTTCGGCCGTCTTTGTGTACGGCACCGGGAATGCCGTAACATTACCCCAAGGCACTTTTAACGCCCCTTTGGTTGGCATACCGGGCTACGAAAATAACAACGATCTGTTTTTTGGGCCGGGTTGGAATTCAACAGATTACGGAACCCAAAACAATTACCGCCTGCGCAGTTACCAGCGGGTGGATCTTAGCCTCCAATTCACCCGCAAGACCCGCTGCGGGGAGCGGGTGACCGAGTATTCGGTTTACAACCTCTTGAGTCGAGCCAACCCCTGGTTTATTCAAGTCGAATCCGATGGCCTGAGTGGTCGCAATCGTTTGGTCCAATATTCGCTGTTTGCTTTTGTGATTCCTTCGATTTCATGGCGTTTCAAATTTTGCCAATGCTAAAAAGATCCCCTGCGATTGAAGCCCTTACCGGCCATGGCCTTCGGGCTTTGTTCGGCTTCCTGCCTAGTGCCGGCTTCCTGCCCTGGGCTGGGGTCCTGCCTATGATTTTATGGTTGGGCCTGGGTGGTTGCCGACCCCAATTTTTGGACACGGTGGATCTGGATCTACCCTCCAAATTGGTGGTGGGATGCAACCTGGTTTTGGAAAGCGACTCGAACCTCCAACAAGACAGCCTGTACCTCAAACTTTACCAATCGGCTACACTTTTTGGCGCCCCCGTGGCCATGGACTCGGGCCTGGCCGGGGCCAACCTTCGTTTGGTTCGTTACCGAACGGGTAGCATCCCTGGCCTAGGGGATACCCTGCAGAATTTTGTCTTCGATGGGTTTCAGAACGTCTACGCTGCGCGCATCCGCTCCGGTAGCGGGGGATCCTTTGTGAAGGAGGGTTATGAATACCAACTCCATGTTCGCAGTGCCGATGGCCGTTCGGTCGAATCCCAATCCCAGGTCCCCGCTTGGAGGGTCGCCGATACCTCGGTCCAAATCCTGGTTCAGGCATCCCCAAGCACCTGGACGCGTTCGGTTCAAATACGGGTTCAATGGAGAGACTTAACCGGCGCTACCAGTCCCGAAGATCCGGGATATTACCGAGTCAATTACCGGATCCTTGGGAATCCTTGGTACGAGGAGGATCGTTATTTGAACGAGCATATCGGTTGGTACCCCAACCAATTGGTCACCGGGGTTAGTGCAGTGAACGGACTTTATACCTGGCAAGATCGGGTAGACCTGAGCATGATGCCAGGGGATACCCTGCCATCCCAAAACCGTATGCAAATTGTTGTTCAACGCATAAGTCCCGCCTTGTACCGCTATTTGCAGGCGGTCGGTCAACAAAATGCGCAAAGCGGCAATCCATTTGAAGAACCCGCTCTCATCCCTTCCAATATCCAGAACGGTTTGGGCTGTTTTGGATCCTGTGTCAATGTCCGCATGGTTCGTCCCCTGTCCTGGTAAGTTTTGTTTTAATAAATCGTTTGTTTTTTTATGCCATCCACCATTCACCTCCTAGGCGCGGGTCCCGTCGGTTGCTTGGCCGCCATCTTGTTGCGGCAACGCGGTTTTGAAACCGTCATCTATGAACGCCGCTCGGATAGCCGCAAAGCCGGTGCTTACGGGGGGCGGTCGATTAACCTGGCCCTGAGTGACCGCGGTTTTACGGCGCTCGCTGCTGCTGGCTTGGCCGATGAAATTCGGCAGGTCGGCCTGCCTATGCCGGGGCGGCTGGTTCACGACCTCCAAGGCGGCGTCCAATTCCAACCGTACGGTCAAGATGGCCAAGCGATTTACTCGGTTTCGCGGTCCGGATTGAACTACAAACTAATGGATTTGGCGGAACAAAACGGGGTGCAAATCCATTTTGATGCTCGCTGTGTCGATGTGGACCATCAGGCGCGCACGCTGATTTTGGAAAAAGGCCCCTCCAAGGAAACCTTGTCGTTTGAAGTATTGTTAGGAACAGACGGGGCCTTCTCGGCGCTACGTTACGCGCTCCAAAAAACAGACCGCTTCGAATACAGCCAATCCTATTTGCCCCACGGGTACAAAGAACTCCACATACCTCCCACTGCTTCCGGGGATTTCGCCATGGATCCAAACGGATTGCACATCTGGCCCCGAGGCCAATTCATGATGATTGCCTTGCCCAATCCCGATCGCAGTTTTACCTGCACGCTTTTTTATCCGTTCGAAGCCGATCCTGGTCGCGGCGTGGCCTTGGGACTCAACGAGATCCAGAATGATGAACTGGTGCTTCAAGTATGGAATCAATATTTTGGGGATACCCTGCCGTTGATGCCAACCCTTCTGCATGATTTTCATAACAATCCCAACGCGTCCCTCATCACCGTTCGTTGTTCACCTTGGAACCTGGGTAACACTTGTTTGCTGGGGGATGCGGCCCATGCCATTGTTCCCTTTTATGGACAGGGCTTAAACGCTGGCTTTGAGGACGTTCGGATGCTAATCGCCCAGGTCGATGAGAACGCCATCACCCCCCAAAGCAGCGCGGAGGCCTGGGCTGAAACCCTTCAACACTTTGGAAGCAAGCGCAAACCCGACGGAGATGCCGTGGCTCAATTGGCTTTGGATAATTTTGTGGAAATGAGGGACAAGGTCGCCGATCCCCGCTTTGTTTTCCAAAAGAAACTCGAAGCGCGTCTTCACCAAGCCCATCCCGATCGCTGGGTTCCTTTGTACAGCCAAGTGACCTTTCAACCCCAAACCCCCTACCACATCGCCTATCAGAACGGTCAGGAACAACAGAAATTTATGAATCACGTACTGGACCTTATTCCGCCAGACAAAACCAACGATGAAGCCTGGATTGATGCCTTGCTCCACCAAGAAATCCAGCATTTTGTATGAGACCGGCCATCCAAAGCGTGCACAACCTCCGGGCTTTGTTTTGGTTCAGAGCCCTGGCCTTTGTCATCATGGCGGCGGGGGCCGCGCCCATGTTTTTTATGCGCTCCGATTCCCCGTTTCTCTTTGCCGCCCTGATTGCATCTTTCCTTTTGATCATTGTCGCCTGGAACCTTGTCAAACCCGGTTATACCGCGGTCGAGGTCGCCGTCACCCAGATCCTCATCTCTACCGACAAAGACGAGGACCGAACTTTTTTCCTCAACCTACCAACCGAGGAATTGGCTTATTTCGAAATCCGCTCCAAATCGGGGGGCTTGCGCCATGATCTGTGGCTGTTTCGCGAAACCCCTCAAGGCGTTATGCGCAGCAAAACCATCCGGCTCAGTTTGTACTCACCGGCCAAAGTGGATGCCGTTCGGCGTATGTTGAATCAAGTGCTCCAGGACCACGGTCGTTCACCGATCTCCTCCTAAAATTCGCTCCCCACTAGGTCACTCCCTGCCAGGTCACTCCCTGCTCGCTTCAGCGGCACGCCCTTGTTTCTGTACCTCTACCATTCCCCGGCCCAGGCAATCAGGCAGATTGCAAGGCGTAGATCACCGGTCTCGATGGGGCAGCGTCCAGGGACCAGCGCGGAACCATCAAATTCAAGGCATAAAAGCCGTCCGGTAGGGAGGACTCTGCGTCGATCATTTCGGTGATGGTCGCTTGACGACGGCATCGCCCCTCCGGAAACCAAAAGGCACGATGCGCCAACAAAAGTCCTCCGTCGTGTTCCGGGTCCACGGATGGCAAATCCGTCAGTAGGTGCATGACACCGGATCGAGCCAACCATTCCAAGGCGGCCGGCTCAAAGGCCGGGGGCATGTGCCCCGTATAATGGCGGCTGCTGCGTTGCGAATCATGGGGAAGGGTCCGAATCAAAACTGCGGAAGGGAGCCCACCGCCATGGGTGGCCAGGGCCTCCTCCAAATCCTTTTGGGCAATCCAGGCCTGGCCGGGCATCGCCGCATCGGTTAATCGAGGTTCAACACTTAGCAACAAAGCCTTGAACCAAAAAGTGGTCAAGGCCTGATCCAGGGTAAGGCATCGTCCGGGTCCGCAGTTCATCGCCCTGTCGTCGATGGGCGAAGCTCCGATATGACCGGCACATTCGGTATGCGTTCCGTTCCCGTGCGGGTTCATTCGGACGCCGACCACATTGCAGGCCCCTCCCTGCTCCACATCCCCTACAAAGCCACCGGCCCTAAAAACCTCGAACATTGGTTCCTCCATTCCAAAGGCATTGGGATTTCCCGTACCCCCACGCAGTGGAATTCCGAGGTCCCAGCATTGACTCAAATCAATCTGAACCGATTCAAACCCATCGAGCATCGCATTTATTTTCATCCGGAGGTATTTAAGGGTTGGCCAGGTCCATCGTCAAACAAAGAAGATGCAATATAATCGGCCAAACCTCGCCCTGAATGGCTTAGCCGTAGGGGCTGCTCCTCACCCAAAAATCCTTCCTCCCTAAACCAAGATGGAGACAAGGTCAAGAGGCGCTCTCGAACCCGGTCTTTGGCATTCGCTCCAAAACGCGAAGTCAATTCATCCCAAGGCAACCCCGCATCCAACCGAAGCCGAATCATCAAAAATTCATTCAAACGATCCACCATCGTAAGCACCTCAACGGTCTCTTCGGGCGAACCTGCTTCGATACCCCGGCAATAATGGAGGTTATGGTTAACATTCCAAGAACGAGTCTCTTCTCCATCAAAAGAATGAGCCGATGGTCCAAGCCCAAGGTAGGCCTGACCCGACCAATAGCGGCTATTATGAACCGCCTCGCAACCGGTCCGTGCAAAATTGGAGATTTCATAGGCACGGTAACCTTGAGTCTCGGCCCATTGATACAATAGTTGCATAAGTTCCAGGGCCCTGTCGTCTTCCGGCATATGGACTTCCCCTCGTTGAACCCTGGTATGGAGGACGGTTCGAGGCTCTTGGGTGAGTTGATAGGCCGAGAAATGACCGGGTTGGTAGGATAAAATCGTTTCCAAATCCTTTTTCAAGCTTTCGGGGTCTTGGTCCGGATAGGCATAAATAAGATCGGCGGTCCAAGGACCTGACCATTCGCCGGCCAAGAGACGCATCGCCTCCAAGGATTGCCGCGAATCATGGGCTCGGTTCATACCCTCCAAAAAACGATCATCCACGGATTGAACCCCCAAACTGATTCGACTGACACCCAATCTTTTCCAAAGTTCCAAATTCTTGGGATGAACATCCTCGGGATTGGCCTCCAATGTGAATTCCTGAAGGGTTGTAACATCGAATTTTTCCAATAGGCCGTTCACCAAATAAGTCAATGCCTCGGGCTCCAAGAGCGATGGTGTTCCCCCTCCCAAATACAAGGTCTCCAAAGGCCATCGGTGTCCAGACCCGCGGTCCGTTAGTCGCAATTCCAATTCCCGAACCATGGCCTTGAGAACCCGGGTTTGGGAAGAACGCGTTGTGCTAAAGTGAAAGGCACAATAATGACAGGCCTTACGGCAAAAAGGCACGTGGACATAAACAGAACGTGGCCTAACCATCAATCATCCTTTGCGACCAACAACAAAACAGCTGACGACTCCAACAAAAAACCCCACACATCCAAGATGGCGGGGTTTTTTAAGTCGCTCAAAAAGAGGCGATCCAAAATTTTTAATAATCCCAAAGACTTTGCTCGAAGTTGAAAATCTTTTGCTTGATACGCTCGGATTCCATAAAGAAATCCTCCGGGTTGTTCGCATAGTCTTCGATACGAAGATCCTTCACGTTGGGTTCTTTGTAGATGTAGGATGAAAAGAAACGGCGGAGGAAGAGGTCATCGTAGGAAATCTTGGCCGATTCGTTTTTCATGTTAAAGACTTCGGCTTTGGCCAGAATAGGTCGAATCGCGGGGAAATAAACCCAAAACATGGGGATTTCTCCCACCACCAAACCATCCGATTTGAGGTTCTGAACAGGTGCGATGGCCACAATCCGCACCACCATGGAGGCAGACTTGCGATCAAATACCCATTCTTCTTTCAAACGAAATTTGACGACATCGTTGGGATTAAACTCCACTTTCTCAACGCGACGTTCCAAGGCAAACGTAACCGGATTGCTCACCGTAATGGTATCGTATTTTTCCAGCGCACCTAGGATTTCGGCACCCTGCATCTTGTTCTCTGCGTTGATCTCATCCGAACGATACAAGTAACCATTCAAATCACCCCGCTTGAGTGCGCTCATCAAGACATCAATTAACATGCTTTTGGGGTGCGTCATGGGCATGTTCAATTTCTGGCTCAAGTCGATGACCCGAAAAATGGTCCAACTAAACATCACATCCTGTTCCTGAATGGCAGGAAGTGGTATGGGCTCCTTGGCAATGGCCGGATTCAAGGTGCGCTTGAAGGCGCCGTCAACCACCTCTACGCGATCCTGGGCTCCCACAGAGAGGACCAGAAAGGAAAGGGCAAAAAACGAAAGTGCAAATTTCTTCATAACATTAATTGATGGAATAAACAGCCGGTGGAAGCTTGCGCGTAATGCGGTCGGGTCCAACCACCTTGACTTCGTCAAAAATGAAGCGGTCCCCTGCTTTGGAATTTCGGATCACTTGTTGGAGTTTGCCGTTGTAAATCGCTCCTGTATTGGCGAAGGGCTCTACGTCTTTGCGTGCAGCGAAATAGAGCATACGAAAGCTGATCACATCAAAGCGCATGTCAAAGTCAAAGTCCTTGAGGGTGGCAATCATACCGCCCTGAGCTTTGAATTGGGATACCGAAACCGAACCGGGAGGCAAACCGCCAATGGTGGCCTGAGGATCCGGCACCGCCTTGACACGGAACAGGGTGGAGCCCAGCATTTGGGAGCCTTTACCGTCCACCGACTTGCCACGCACATCCACATTGACATTCATGCCCGGTGAATTCACGCGGACAATGTATTTGCCTTTGCTTCCAGTTATGGTACCACCGCCCGATATGGATGGCATGAGGTTTTCGGGCGTTACACCGGGCGCAGAAATCGAAACAGGGTTATCAACGCCCACATAGAGTACGTTCATTTTGTCAGGCGAAACAACCGCCGCCGGACGGGCCACCATGTACGAACTGCTAAACGGATAACGGGTTAATTCACCGGTCGAAGGGCTCACAACGTTAATGAAGCCACCCCACTTCTTCTCGCCTTCGGATGTCGCACGGATTTTGAGCTTGCCCATACCGTTCTCAACAGGAACGGCCGTCCCACCTTCCAAACGAATATCCAAATCTTGTCGGCTATCGTAGGCCACCAACATGATATCGGCCTCGTAATCCTGACCCGTTAATACATAACTAGAGCGGGCCACGATTTTGGCTTCGACCTTGTCAAACTTGTACGAAGAGGCGTCAATCTGACTGAGGAGAAACGAGATCACCTCGGTTTCGGTGTTCCGAATATCACTTTCGTATTTGGACAAGAGGGTAATAACACCGGATAAAGGCATTTCACCAAAATTGGATTGGAGCCAGTTCTTGGTGACGCCGCCTTCCTTGGGGTCCTTGGCTTCGTCCAGGTACAACTTAATTCTTTTGCGGTCCGACGTAGGAATCATCTTGAGAACCGTCGCACGGTAATCGTTGATGAGTTTCTTGAATTGCAAGCCCTTGGGGCTTTTGCCCTCCGGGCTCACCAAAACCTGGCTGCTAATATCAATGTTACCATCATCCACAACACGCCTTGCACCACCTTCTTCTTTGAAGTCTTCGTCATCCACCTTGTTGTTCTTGTTCCCACCCATGTCAACCATCTGGTCCTTGGTGTCCTGAACAAATTTGAGCAGCTCCTTGGTCTTTTGGCGAACAATCTGTGCCTTATCAAAATTGGCTTTGGCTTTACCTGGCTCCTTGGCCATACGGTCATCAAAGGCCTTGTACAACGCTTCGTTCTTTTGACCAACCGACTGGGATGTTTCCTCCAAGCTCTTGTTGATCATCGCGAAGGCCTTCAAAATTTCGGCGGACACGTTCAGGGCAAGCATCGCGGTCAACACGAGGTACATCATGTTGATCATTCGTTGCCTTGCGGACAATTTACTACCGGCCATTGCTCAAAATTTCAGGATTATCGGAGGTGGGTTGAACAGAGTTTGTGAAGGGGTACCGAATTAATAACGGTTGGACATGGCGTTCAACATGTTGCCGTACACCGAATTAAGCGCCGCAATATTGCGGTTCAAACGGGTCATTTCATGCTGGTAACGCTCGGCGTCTTCCTGAATCGTCTTGAGGCTGTCCATCATTTTGCCAACACCACCAAAGTGCTCGTTCGCCGATTTGAGTGCCATTGCTGTGTTCTTCATTTCGGTATCGTACATGGTATTGAATGCGCCAATATTGTCCACTAGTTTGCGCATTTCGGAGCGATAGGCCCTGCTTTCCTCGCTGATATGAGCCAATTCGGCCAACGATTCGGCGGTAACCCTTACCTCGGTCTGGTAAGACTGGTTGGCACTCACCAGGTAATCGTTCAGCTTCCGCATTTCTTCTTGGTAAACGCGGGTCTGCTCGCCCATTTCGGTCATGCCGTTGAGGGCTCCCGATGCGGTATGGGCCTGGGCGGCCATTTGACCAACGGACTGCGTTGCCTCCCGGACTTTGTTAGCAAATTCACCGGTGCTAAGGCTCGCGGTGTTCATCTGCCCCATTTGCTGAACGTTGTGGTTCAAGCTCTGGAAACTTTTGCCCAAATTCTCTAGGACATCTTTGCTCAAATTGGCTTCACGCATCATCGCGTTCAGGGTAGCGGGCGGTGCTTTGGCCTCTCCGCCTGCTAATTCGGGGTAAACCAACGACCAATCAGTGTCCTCGGAAGGTGGCTCAAAGCCCGACACGAAGAAAATCAAGGCCTCGGTACCCAGACCCAAGGTGAGGAAAAAATCCGCCCCGGGAAGGTGCCGGATTTTGAAAAGCGCTCCGATGATAACAATCGAGGCACCCCAACCGTAGAGATAATTCAGAGTAACCTTGCCCTTTTTGGACTGCAAATACCCCGTAATTTCTTCTTGTTTAAAAGAAAATTTCATGATTTATAAAAATTTAAAAGATTAACGAATGTCCCTGATATCCCGGCCTGTAAAGTCCATAACACAACGGAAGCCAATGGTGGAACGAGCAGAATCCTGAAACTCGTAAGCTCGGGTTCCGTTCATCAGGTAATAACCAACATCTTTCCAGCTGCCACCACGCACTACTTTGCGCTTGAGGATTTGGGCATCGCTGTCTTTGGCATCGTAGCGATAATCAGGGTTCAAATCGCCAACAA
The DNA here is from genome assembly GCA_903856555.1 of uncultured Bacteroidota bacterium. GTDB lineage: Bacteria > Bacteroidota > Bacteroidia > UBA7662 > UBA7662 > SYHX01. The sequence goes on along the minus strand of CAIOCC010000008.1, from coordinate 5,457 downwards.
AACTCGAGGCCGACTCATGAAAAGTGGAGGCGGTCCATTCAGCCACATTGCCGGCCATATTGAATAGACCAAAATCGTTTGGATTAAAGGTGTAGGTTTTGGCCGTGTAGGTCACCCCATCGTCCACATAATTGCCACGGCCCGGCTTGAAATTGGCCAACAAACAACCGCGGTTGTTACGCAAGGAGGGTCCACCCCATGGATAAGGAGCTGCCATGCGACCACCCCGGGCGGCGTATTCCCATTCCACCTCGGATGGCAAGCGGAAGGGGAACTGAAGGTTCAACTTGCGAGACTGACGGAAAGCCGACAGAAGGCGGGTTCTCCAATCACAAAAGGCATTGGCCTGGTTCCAAGTAACACCCACAACAGGGTAATCGTAATAGGCCGGGTGACTGAAATACAACTGCGTTTGGGGCTCGTTGTACGCATACGCCATGTCTTTGGTCCAAACGAGGGTATCGGGGTAAATGTTAATAGACTTGGACTCCACGAACTCGTTCCGGTTGCGGTTGGACTGACTGGCGACAGCACCCGTGTAGTCGTATTTCTTGTAGTTGTAGACAAAACGAGCGGTGTTCCACTCCTGCCGACCAAAAACCCGCTGGTTTTCGGGCAGGAACAAATCCTCCAACTCCTCAACAACGGCCGGATCTTTCCAATTAATTCGAGCCTTCCAGTTGATGTATTCGTTCCCATCCTCGTCTTCGATGGTATTCCCCAAAACCGTGTGAGCAATGGAATCCCGAACCCAGTTCACAAATTGACGGTATTCGGCATTGGAAATTTCGGCATCGTCCATGTAAAAGGGACGCATCGTCACATTCTTGAGCGGGTTGTTGAGGTTAAAGAGCAAATCCTGATCTCCCTGACCGTACAGGAAGGTTCCCTGCTTGATATACACCATGCCGTAGGGCGTGGTTTCGAGCCATGGGCCCCGGTCTTTGGCGCCAATGAGGTCCCCGGTATTCCCAGTGCCGCAGGATGATAGCAAGGTGGTTAACCCCAAAAGCAGGACCCATACGGCAGGGCGAATGAAGCAAACGGACACCAACGAAAGGGGAAGTCTAGGCATGTTCATGATTTGAAAACGCTAAAATTAGCAAGATTTAACAGTAAAAAGGCAAAATTTAGAAGTAACGAGGCGTTAAAATTCGCCTTTGGGGTTTGGGAGGTAGCTTGAGGGTGAAATCATAACCGAGGAAAGCCTCGTGGGATCCGTTGGTCAGGGTCCCCAAGTCCCCCAAGTGCTGCGAAAAGGAGTAGCCAAAACGTACCCCATTGCGCATGCGGTACCCGAACATCCCGACAACGCCGTCGTTTTGGGAATACCCTCCCCCCAGCCAAAGACGGGTGCCAATCGAAAGCATCAGATTGTAGTCCAATTGCTGAACCGAATTGTTGGTTTTGAAGAGAACGGATGGAGTTAGACGGAAATACTTGCCCAAGGGGATTTGATAACCTGCCGAAGCAAAGAGATTGCGTGCATAGGTCAACGTCGAACCGGTTGTATTGAACTGCAGAGCCGGCTCGTTCAAATGATTGGCCGCCAAATTGAGGAACCATTTCTTGGAGTAGAGCTGTAGGCCGGCCCCCAGGTCAAACGTGGTGGCTTGAACGTTGGTGGCAACCAAAAGCGGGTCGTTGGGATTCTCCGGACGGAATTTGGTGCCGTCCAAAGAAGTCTGCAACATGCCACCGTAAACGCCAATGCCAATGCTAAAGGTGCGCAACGGAATGCGAAGAGCGTAATTCAGGCGGACGTTGGTGGATTTGTTGAAATACTCTTCGTCCTGAATAACCAAGAGCCCAAGCCCGCCTCTCAAAAACTCAACAGGGGCATGTATGCTGAAACAAGTGGTCCTGGGCGAAGCATTCTCAGGGATGTTGACCCATTGGTACCGGCTTGCCACCATGGTGCTGATCGCATTCCTGGACCCGGTGACGCCTGGATTGTAGAAGAAATCGTTGAACATGTACTGGTTCCACTTGGGTTCTTGCTGAGCAGAAACCGCTGAGGACCAAAACAGGAACAGAAACAAGGCGGCAAATCCTTTGCCAAGTCGATTTCGTACCATGGAGTAATCCCCGAAGAAACAACAGAAAAGGGAAATTCCCAACTATTTGTGGCCTTTTTTGATACTAGCCTCCAACGCCATCACCAGGGATGGGAATTCTGGGGAAGGAGCGGCAATATCCAAACGCAGCCCGCAATCCTGCACGGCCGCATGGGTTTGCAGGCCCAATGCGGCGATTTTGGTGGTCCCTTGAACAAAGTCCGGGAAATTCTCAAAGAGCGACTTGATTCCCATCGGGCTAAAGAAGCAAAGGACATCGTATTTGATATCCGCCAGGTCGCTCAAATCACTGGCAACGGTCCGAAACATGACGGCCTTGGTGACTTTCAAACCTGATTTTTGGGCCTCGGCGGTGAAGGTATCCTGTAAAATATCAGCGCAAGGCATCAAATAGGCCGCTTCCTTGTGTTTGAGCATCTGAGGAAGAAGGTCCTCCAATTTGCCTTTGCCAAAAGAAATTTTGCGTTTCCGCAACTGGGTGTACTTCTGAAGGTAGAGGCCGACCGCCTCTGAAATGCAATAGTACCGGGTTTCGGGGTCAATCTCGCAGCGCATCTCCTCGCAAAGCCTGAAATAATGATCGATGGCGTTGCGGCTGTTAAAAACGATGCTGGGGTAATCCGTCAATACAAGGCGGTTCTTGCGGAAATCCTTGGCAGGCACTCCAACCACTTCAATGAAGGGCCGAAAATCTACCTTGATATTGAATTTGGTCGCTAATTCGGCCAAGGGAGAGCGTTCCCCCGGTTCCGGCTTGGGCTGGGAAACAAGAATGCTCCGGATTTTGCCTTTGGGGTTAGGGGTTTCGGCCATGCAGGATAAAGTGGGCAAGAAGGGTCAGTGGTAAAATTTCGAAGGTGCAAATATAAAAAATCAATAAAAGAAGGCGGTCTGTACCAAACTCGTAAGCCATGCGGCCCTGGCGAAACCACCTCATGAACAGGCTCACCAGGAGCAAAACCCCGAATCCGCTGCTGATATAGCTTTTCCAATGGGCATTCCCAAAAGCCAAAACCAAGGCCCAAAGCAAAAACAGGGGGACCCAGAGATGGGATAGAACCCTGGATCCTTGACGCATAGCGTGGACCATTTCTTCCCATTCCACCGCCCAGCCTAGCAACCTAAGCCAGGCATCAAAAGCCCAGGCCAGCAAAATCAGTACCAAAAACCAAAACAATGGCGCAAGGACTGGGTAGGATGCCAGGGCATCCCCCAAACCGGGAACAGGGGGTGCTCCCAGAATTTGGGTCAACGTCAACCCAAGGCCCAAGGCCAATAAAACACCCCAGCCCCAGCGCTGCAATTCACTATCCGCATGCCGTGAACGGACACTTTGCATAAAAATCCGGTAATTGACTAGCTGATGCAGTCGGGTTGGATAATACGCGGGATCCCTACCCACCAAAATCGACATCAGCAGCCACAAAATCCACCAAACACTAAAAAACCAAGTTCCCGGTGCGGTTGAAGGGACTGCCTGGAGGGGATGGACCGAGGCTGCCCAAGCATTCGAACCCCCGACAACCAAAACCAACCAACAAACCACCAAGGGTAACCGCACCAACATGACGCAAAATTACCTTTGAAACACGATGGGAACGAAACGGCTTTTGGTTTATCGTGCTTCGGCCGGTTCTGGCAAAACCCACCAGCTGGTCACCACCTACCTACGCTTGGTGCTGGCATCGGCCGATCCCCTCGCCGTTCGCCAAACCTTGGCCATCACCTTCACCCAAAAGGCAGCGCAGGAGATGAGGCATCGCATCCTCAAGCAATTACGCCAAATGGGAAGCTTGGACGACGCCGTTGCCTACCAAGCATCCGACCCTATCCGGTCTGAGTTGCTGGAAACGTTGAAACTGGAACCCGAAGTGCTGCGGGATCGTTCACGGCGCCTGCACCGAACCATGCTCCACCGATACAGCGACGCCGCCATCGGGACCATTGATTCCTTCATCAGCCAAATGGCACGTCCTTTTTACAGGGAATTGCGGAGCGGTCAGGATTTTGAAATCGAATTGGACCGGGATGCTCTGATCGAAGAAGCCATCGAGCCCTTTTTGGCCCAAGTGGGTCAAAAGGAGAACGAGGTTTCGACCTTGTTGCTGAAATTCTCCCAACACCTCAACAAAGATGAAAAAAGCTGGAATATCCGCCATCTGCTGGTCCGCTACGCTTCGTTCCTATTCCAAGACCGCGCCTACCCCTACCTGGAGACCCTCCAAAAAATTAAGCCGGCGGATTACGCGGCTTTTTACGATCAACTCGCAGAAATTTTGGGGGAAAAGTACCGAGAACAAAGGGAGGGCGCCAGCTCCTTGCTGGAGGAACTCGCCTTGGCGGGTTACAGCGCAGAACACCTCTACTACGGTTCCAAGGGTTTGATATATCACTTGGAAAAACACCAGCAAAACATCGCCCACAAGCTGCATGCCAGCGTTGAAAAAGCGCTCACCGACCAAAACAGGGTTCTCAAATCGGGAACCCATCCCCCCGATTTTCAAAACTGGGTCGACCGCCTTCGGGTTTTTTTGGGCCAACAAAAAGCCATTGCTCCTGATCTGGTTCTCATGCAAGCCGTCTTGGACTTGCGCTATGCAACCACCCTGCTGGGAACCTTGTACCAACACTTTACGGACTTTAGCAGAGCGAACGTCAAGATGCCCTTGAACTTTCTTTACTTTCAATTGGCAGACCTGGTACAGCAAACCCATCCGGAATACCTCTGCGACCGCGTTGGGCATCGGTACCTGAACATGTTGGTCGATGAGTTTCAGGACACCAGCCTCTTGCAATGGCAATGCCTGGAACCCCTCATGGACAATGGTTTAGCCTCGGGTGGCACCGCCATGGTGGTCGGCGATGTCAAACAGTCCATTTATCGATGGAGGAACGGCGATGCACGATTGTTAGCCGCATTGCCCGCAACTCGCTGGGACTCCACAGCCTCCAGACTTTGGGCCGAAATGTACGAGGGGATTCCCTTGCAGACAAATTACCGTTCTCGTAACAATATATTGCATTTTAACAATTCTTTCTTTGGTTGGTGTCGCCAAAATTGGGAGAGTCTGATGGCCTCCACCTACCTCGAAGTTGAACAAGAACTCCCACAGGCCCCTCTAACCTGCCCTCCATGGCAAGGTAGAACCCGTATTCTGGCCTTTGATCCATCGGCAACCGAACGCAGTTTGGAAACGAACCGGGTGGAGGTGTGTTACGATTTAATCCAGCACTACCGGCAGCAGGGTATCAAAGCATCGGATATCGCCATCCTCGTACGCACCAACCGGACCGGATCTGCGTTGGCCCAAGGCCTCATTCGCCGGGGCCAAGCCGTCGTTTCCCCCGATAACCTGCTCTTGGGTCTCAACCCCCGGGT
>CAIOCC010000007.1 GCA_903856555.1 uncultured Bacteroidota bacterium | reverse complement strand
GCCGAAGGCCAGGTCCGCTGGGAAAGCCCCCTGGTTCTTGTCAAGGATTTCAAGGAACTGATTGAGCGGGTGGAAGCCTATGCCGCCGGGATGTCGGTGGCCATCTAACAATAACTTCGCTCCTTCGAAGATGGAAATGGTTCTATGGAAGGTCGTTTTGGGGGGGCTGCTCGGCTTTGGCGGAATGGAAATTCTGGGATGGGCGGTGCACAAATACCTTATGCACGGTCCCTTATGGTTCATACACCGGACTCATCACCGGCCCTCCGGGCGGGGTCTGGAATGGAACGATGTTTTTTCGTTGGCCTTTGGGAGTTTGGGCTTGTATCTGGTGCTTGGATCCCTTGAACCGCTTTATTCCTTTCAATTGGGTGCAGGTGTTGGGGTCTGCATGTACGGTTTGTTTTATTTCGTGCTCCACGATGCATGGGTTCATCGTCGCTGGGTGCTGCCCAGGCCCTTGGACGGGCCTTATCTCCAGGCCATGATCCGTGCCCATCGCGCCCATCATGCCTCCTTGCAGGCCAAGCCCTCCGAATCCTACGGCCTGTGGCTGTTTCCGAGCAAGTTCTGGGCCGGAAGGACGAAGAAGCCTTGAACCTATCTTTGGGTAAAATTCTTACCCATGCCTGATTTTTTTAGAATATCCTTGGTCGGAGTCGCCAAGGCCACCCTCGTTTTCCGCACGTTCCCATTTCAATCAAAGAGCTGTTTGACGGCCCTTGGGTTGGTTCTTTGGGCCGGAATGACCCCAACCCAGGCCCAGCCACTCCAATACCCCGATACCCGCAAAGTGGATCAGGTGGATACCTACTTTAACCAGGTGGTGGAAGATCCGTATCGCTGGCTCGAAGACGACCGATCCGAAGAAACGGCCGATTGGGTTCGCCGCCAGAACGAGGTCACCTTTGGCTACCTCAAGCAAATTACGTATCGCGATAAAATCCGGAAGCGCTTGGAGTCCTTGTGGAATTACGAGAAATATTCAGCGCCTTTTCAAGAGGGGGAATACACGTATTACTACAAAAACAATGGATTGCAGAACCAGTCCGTTTTGTACAGGGAATCCAACGCCCAGCCAGGGCTTGCCGAAGTCTTTCTGGACCCCAATCAATTCTCCAAGGATGGGACCTCGTCCTTGGCAGGAATTCAGTTTTCGGAGGACGGATCGCATTGCGCTTTTCAAATCAGCGAAGGGGGATCGGATTGGCGCAAGGTGGTGGTCCTCCATACCAAAACCCGCAAGCAAGTGGGCGATACCCTGGTTGATGTCAAGTTTAGTTCCCTGGCCTGGAAAGGCCGCGAAGGGTTTTTCTATTCCAGTTACGACAAACCCCTGCAGGGCTCTGCTTTGTCCGGCAAAACACAGTTTCACAAATTGTATTACCATCGCTTGGATCAAGCCCAAAAATCGGATGAACTGATCTTTGGCGGAGAGGCCAGGCCTTACCGTTACGTCGGTGCGGTGGTCAGCGAAGACGGCCACTACCTCTTTGTCTCAGCTGCCCAAGCCACTTACGGCAACGAGCTTTATTTCAAAGATTTACGCGCCAAAAATGCACCCATACTGCCCATCATTCAAGGCCTGGAAAACGAAACAGATGTGGTGCATGTCGAGGGCGATTCGGTTTATTTGTTGACCAACCTCAAGGCACCCAATCGCCGTTTGGTTTGGACCAGCCTCAAGTCGCCCGATTCCCGCCAATGGCAGGATGTTATTTCAGAAACCGAATTTCCTTTGTCTGTATCAGCCGTTGGAGGCTACTTTTTTGCGAGTTATCTGCAGGATGCGGTCAGCAAGATTGTTCAATACAACCAAAAGGGAACGATGGTCCGCGACATAAAACTTCCGGGGTTGGGAACTGCCTCCGGTTTTGGTGGAAAACGCAATGAAAAAATTTGTTACTATTCATTTGCATCCTATACCAGCCCTCCGGTTATTTATCGCCTGGAATTATCCGAAGGCACCTCAACGGTTTACAAGCAAAGCAAGGTGGATTTTGAATCGGATCAATACGTCAGTACCCAGGTTTTCTACGAGTCCAAAGACGGCACCAAGGTTCCGATGATTTTAACGCACCGCAAGGATGTGGTGCCCAACGGAGAGAATCCGGTTTTGCTCTATGGATACGGAGGTTTTAACATTAGTTTGTCACCGTCCTTCTCGGTTTCAAACTTGTTTTTCATGGAACAGGGCGGCATTTATGCGGTGGCCAATCTGCGCGGTGGGGGAGAATACGGAGATCGTTGGCACGATGCAGGCACCAAGATGCAAAAACAAAATGTATTTGATGACTTTATATCCGCGGCCGAATGGTTAATTAACAACGGATACACCCAGTCGGGTCGTTTGGCGATCGCCGGGGGTTCCAACGGGGGGCTTTTGGTAGGGGCTTGCATGACCCAACGCCCCGATTTGTTCAAGGTATGTTTTCCCGCGGTGGGCGTTTTGGATATGTTGCGCTATCACACCTTTACGGCCGGTGCCGGTTGGGCCTATGATTACGGTCGTTCGGACGATTCCGAGGAGATGTTTCGATACCTGCGGGGCTATTCGCCGGTCCACAATGTCAAGGCCAAAACGTCCTACCCTGCGACCATGGTGACCACCGCCGATCACGATGACCGGGTGGTACCGGCGCATTCATACAAGTTCATCGCAGAGCTCCAAAGCAAGCAAAGCGGGCCCTCCCCCGTTTTGATTCGCATTGATGTCAAGGCAGGCCACGGCGCAGGAAAACCCACCTCCATGATTCTGGACGAGGCTGCTGATAAGTGGTCTTTTATGTTCTATAACATCGAGTTTGAACCACCGTTTAGTCGATAGCGTCGACGGATTCGTCTTCGGTGTAGACGAGGGCTCCGCTGCTGGGGTATCCGGCTTTTTGGAGGATGTCCAGGTATTGTTCGAGCTGATCACGGTGTTCTTTGCGGGGTTGTCCTGTTTTGAAATCCAAAACACGGGCGCTTCCGTCTTGACCCAAGAGGATTAAATCTGGTTGGAGGCTGCTGCCGTCTTGCAAGAGGACCGGGTGCTCGCGCAGCACGGTGGAACGGCCGTCAAAAAAGGCCTCCAAATCAGGTCTATGGAGTAGACTGCGGGCCCATTGGCTTACTTTTTGACGGAGAACTGGCGCGATGGATTCATCGTTGTCCCAGGTTTGGAGCACGTTTTCTGATTTTTCTCGATCATGAATTTTGGCCATGAGTCGGTGCAAATAGACCCCTGCTTCGATGGCTTCGGTCGGAAGTTCGGGCCAGTGTAGATTTTGGTTGAGAGCTAACCGCGCGGATGAAATACGCTTTGGGGCAGGCTCCGATTCCAAGGGGGGGGTGGGGGTCGGTTGGGTGGTTTCCAACGCCAACGGGAGGTCCGGGGTTGAGGCTGGTTGAAGGCTCCAGGTTTCAGGTTCACCGGGCCATTCAGAATCACGTTCGGTCCGGGTCCAGGGGTCCGAAACGAGATCTTGGCCTTGGATGTAGGCACCCCAAATATTGCCAAGGCTAAACAAACCGTCTTTTTTGCCGTTCCATTTTTCGGTGAGGATTTCCATATGGGTTTTGGCACGGGTCAAGGCAACATAGAGGATGTTGATGTAATCCAAATCGTTGAGGTTGCCTTCACTTTCGGCCAAAGCCGCGAAGTCTTTTGGTGCGTTTTTGAGGGCGGAAGTTTCCACTAAATGCACAGGAACGACCCCGGGTGGAACTTTTTCGTCCATCCCCCACGACTCAGCGGGTATTTGCGATATCCATTGTTGGGCCAGCACGGCTTTTTTGTTCCGACGATCCATTTCTGCCACCAATACCACCTCAAATTGTAGACCCTTGGCGCTGTGCACGGTCATTAATTGGACCGCTTCGTCGGTGCCGGACCACTGGATTTTTATTTGGTGACCGACGTTGAGCCACCAGTCTTCCAGGTCTTGAATTCGAGGTCCTTTGGCGCATTGGTTGACCCATTCGTCCAGGAGCCGCTGCACAAAGGGGCTTGGTTGATGGGCCAAATTCATAACCACGGCCAATTCCTGCATTTGGGCGGCCAGGGGCAAAGCGAGCAGGGACGTAACGACCAGGGATGGAAATTTTTCCAAAAGGGCTGTACCCGCGTTTCGTGTAGGGTCCTCCAGGTATGCTTCAGGGTCCAGGTCCCGTAGCAAAGATTCGGCATGCACAGGATCTCCGGGTTGATGGAGGTAGAACCAGGCATGCATCATGAGACGGACCCGGGGGTTGAGACCCAAGAGCAGGTTATCGGGGGAAACGACGGCTTGGCCCCGGCGAATGAGGCCTTGGGCCAACGCAGATCCGGTCCGGTTGGTGCGTACGAGGATGGCGATATCCGATGCTTTGATACCCTGCTGC
>CAIOCC010000006.1 GCA_903856555.1 uncultured Bacteroidota bacterium | reverse complement strand
GGTATAGGTTCCGTTCGGTAGCATCGAAATATCCAGGATATGGCGTCCGCCGTTTCCAGTCCAATTCAAACGCTCTTCCAAAACGGTACGACCCGTCAAATCAGTCATCACCAAGCGGGTCTTGCCCAAATCGCGAGCGGCATTCACCTTGATATTCAACAGGTCCGAACCGGGATTGGGGTAAGCGACTGCAGCCAACATTTCTTGGGGAGCTACATTGGTTCCGGTCGAAGTGCGACCAAAATTGAGCGACATCCGAGCGGCGTTGCCGTTGTTGAACCAATCCGTACTCCGGAACAAAACCGTCGCGAACCAAGGCATCGTCACGGTCTGGTCGTCGATCAAGCTAATATGGTTGGAGCCGTTGTTAGAGAACAAATGAGCCACCAACCAATACTCGCCAGGATTGACAATACGCTCCTGCGGGCTACCACCCAGTGTGGATGGGAAAGGAACCGTCACGCGACCTCTGGAAATATCTGCAGCGGTCAATGTATACAAGTCGGTCTCGAGAACGACCGAGGCTGTTCCGCCTGGTAACCCAGAGGTTGCATCCCCCGTTTCCAGGGTGAAATAGATCAAACCACCCGCTTGGGATGTTGACGTTCCGCTATTGACCAATCGTGCAGTGGCCGAGGTCACGGTATCCGTGCTGACCAACTGACAAATATTAGCGATTTTGATATCAAAAACAGAAGGAGGATTTCCCGTAAAATTCCGGGTTCCAAAGGTCAACTGCGACGCAGGAAAGCTCACATTGAGGGCCAGCATCGTATCGGTCAATTCAAACTGACGCGAAGCCGTGTTGTTGGCCGTCGAATCCATGGTAACAGAATCAAAGGTCAGGCTGTAATTGGCCCGTGTAAATTTGAGGAGATTGGGCGTATAGGTTGTCGAGATACTCAAGAGGGTATCCATGAATGGATCCAACGACGGCAGAACAGCCGATGTGCCCGTAAAAAGAGGCGTTCCTGGGGCCGTTGTATCAATCACAGAAACCTGCAATCGAACATTGTTACGAACGGTTGATCCGATGTTCGCAACCCTTGCCTGAAACGTCAGCGGGGTTTTGTTCGCATCGGGTACCATTCCGTACTCAATACCGCGACCTGCAGCGGTATCCGGCAAGAAGGCGGTGCCGGTAATCGTCATGTCTACACGAGGAGCCTGCTCGATGGCGATATCATCCACCATCCAGAAATAATAGTCTCCGTCGAACAGGAAAGCGATTTTGACACTGTCCTGGCCTCCGATGTATGGAGACACATTAATTCGTGTCATCGTGCTACTCGAAGTGGATGAATTCACGGCAATGCTGCTATTGAGGACCATGGTATCGGACCAGGTCAAGCCATTATCAATCGAGAACAAAAGGTAGGTAGCGGGGGCACTTTGGGCGCCACCGGGACCACCGAAGCGGCGGTAATACTGATAGAACGAAAGGTTCACGAAATCGTGAGAGCTCAAATCAACGGAAGGGCTGATCAGCATACCGCGATGGGGCGATCCCAAAACGCCGGTACCGGTCGGTGAACCGTTGTTATCCAACCAATCCGAATCAAAAATCATAAAACCGTTGGTGCGGGTTGGGGACTGAATGGCGGTGGTACCGGAGGCATAAGCGCCCCTGGATCCGGTACCGCTAGCGGGAAGCGTCGACGTACCCCTGTATTCCCAAACCCCGTTGGTATCGGGGGTATTGCCCGTATTGATTCCACGAAAACCATAATTCAACCAACCACGGGTGCTGGGGTTGGATCCCCCAAAATTCTCGGACCAAATGTTGATCGCCTCGGTTTGAAAGGAGGGATCCGGGTTAACAACCGTTGCAGAAGAAGTCGTGGAGGATTCTCCGAGGCCACTCTCTGCAGACTGCCGCAAGGATGGTGGAGGGGTTGAGCTAAGGCGTGATTGGGTCCAGCCGGTAGCAGGAGCCACCAGCATCAAGGTCCCGAGAAGGTAGGAGCTGAGGTTTTTCATGTGGATTGGGATTACAGAAACTTGGGATTTGGATTGAAACAATAAATCGAGCGGAATAAATCGAGCGGAATAAATCGAGCGGAATAATTAACGAGAGGCTTTGACCATGAGGCGTGAGCCCATCAGGCGTTGACCTGCCCGGATTTCGACCCGATAAACACCCTCTGGAAGGTGGCTCAGTTGGGAGCGGTAAACAACCTCACCTGCCTCCGATGCGATGGATGGACCTTGGTCAACACAACGTCCCTGAAGGTCGTAACACAACGACTGCAAAACGGCCGGCTGTTCCAAACGGAGATTCCATTGGAACTCTTCCCGGAAAGGATTGGGGTAGGCCTGGGCTGCTGCACCTGTTGTTGCGAGTTCTCTCACCGAGGTGGTGCTGGAAAAAAGAGCGGCTACCCCCACGGCGATCCCGTTGGAGTACCAACTACCATCCGTTGGCAGATAAACCATGGAGGCATACCACGGCATAAACGCTTCGTTGCTGAGATCATCCGGGATTCGAATATGATTGGCCCCGGAATTGGAAAACAATTGGGCCGCCGCATAATAAGGACCTGCTGGTAATACTCTTTCTTGAGGCACACCGGCCAAGACCGTCGGAATGGCAATATCCATGTAGCCGCGAGCAACATCCGCAGCGGTCACCGTGATCAAATCCGATTCAACGAGAACAGGAAATTCAATCGCTGGCGATCCGGCAATTCCATCAGTATCCCGCATGCTCACCGCAATAAGTCCACCTGGGACCGTGTTTGAACGCAGATAAACACGGATACCCGTCACCGTATCCTGAGCACTCAGGTTGATAAGAGATGTTACAATAACACCATCTTCTTCGCCGGTGAAACTGGAGGTGCCCAAGGTACCCAACGATGTAGACGCAGGGTAAAAGGGAGAAATTCGATCCTCCGTAATCAATAACATGGTGGTATCGATATTGTTCGATGGGGATCCGTCGGTTGAATCCGAAAGAGCTTCGATTCGAAGGGTGTAGGTGCCTACCGGCCTGCCGCTCATGGCCCAATAAGGCGTGGTCTCCAGCGTATCGCGGGCATTGGAAGACATCCCAACAACGGCCGGTGAATTGGTGTTGTACAAAGGCGTCGCACCCTGAAAAGCCCGCGCATTGACGCGGACATTGGGTTGGGTATTCACCCCAAAATTGTGAATGGCTCCCGAAAAAATTAAAGAGTCCTGCAATTGCGACCTGGACATCTGGGCATTAAAGCAAAGACCCACTTTGGGAATGATATCCCAATCTTCCATAACCAAATCGTTGGGGGGCAAGTTGGCAATTTCAACATCATCCAAAGCCCAGAACCAATCCCAAGCGCCCACATAGCGAAAGCGGACCCAAATTTGGGGTTGATTGGCAGCGACCGAGGAGATATTAAGTCTCGTGAGGGTCGAGTTGTTAATGGTGGTATTGCGTGGAATCTGGGTGGAAGAGCTGTAAAACGAAACCCAAGACAGGGAATCGTTGCTGACCTCCACCACATGGTCATCCGCAAAGCGCCGGAAATAATGCCGGAAACTTAACTGAACCCC
>CAIOCC010000005.1 GCA_903856555.1 uncultured Bacteroidota bacterium | reverse complement strand
GGGGCGAAGTAAACCCGGACCGGGTAGGGCGAGGCTTTAAGCGGGCAGCTTGAAGGCTTTGCGGATCGCGCTCACATAATCCAAAGCCTCCCAGGTGAAGAGTTCCACGCTCATGGTTTTGGATTGATCGGAACCGGATCCCCAGCGGATGGTTTTGTTGACCTTGGCGTGGGGGCGGCCCATGTGGCCGTAGGCTGCGGTTTCGGCGTAGATGGGGTTGAGGAGTTTGAGGCGCTGGATGAGCATGCCCGGACGCATATCAAAAATCTTGGAAATGCGTTGGGCGATTTCTCCATCGCTGAGCTTTTTGCCAGCGGCATCGCGCACATGGGTTGTACCGTAGGTGTTGACGTAGAGTCCGACCGGTTCAGCAACCCCAATGGCATAGGCCACTTGGACCAAAACCTGGTCGCAAAGGCCGGCGGCCACCATGTTCTTGGCAATGTGGCGGGCTGCATAAGCGGCCGAGCGGTCCACTTTGGAGGGGTCTTTGCCCGAAAAGGCACCGCCACCGTGGGCGCCTTTGCCACCGTAGGTGTCCACAATGATTTTGCGGCCGGTGAGGCCGGTATCCCCGTGGGGTCCGCCAATCACAAAATTCCCGGTGGGGTTGATGTGGTATTTAACGGTTTTGTTCAAAAGGCGGCCAATCCGCGATGGGAGCTGGCGCTTAACGCGGGGTAGAAGGTAGCGCTGAATATCGGCGGCAATGCGGGCCTGCATTGCTTTTTGGTCGGCCTTGACAGCGCGCACATTGGTTCCGGTTTGGATGAAAGGATCGTGCTGGGTCGAGATCACTACGGCGTCAATGGCTTCGGGCTTGTGCTTGTCCGAATAGCGAATGGTCACCTGGCTCTTGGCATCCGGGCGCAGGTATTTCATGACCTTTCCTTCTTTGCGAATGGAAGCCAGTTCCCGTAACAACAAATGACTAATTTCGAGAGGCAGGGGCATGTAGCTCTCGGTTTCGTTGGTGGCGTATCCAAACATCATGCCCTGATCACCAGCGCCTTGGGTTTCGGCCGTGTTTTTTTCGACGCCTTGGTTGATGTCCGGGGATTGTTCGTGGATGGCCGAAATAACCCCGCAGGAATCGGCATCGAACATGTATTCGGATTTGGTATAACCAATGCGACGAATCGTATCGCGGGCGATCAATTGAGCGTCCACATAGCCTGTTGTTTTGACTTCACCGGCCAAGACGGCCAAGCCCGTTGTGACCAGGGTTTCGCAGGCAACTTTGGAGCGGGGATCCTGGGCCAAGAAGGCATCGAGAAGGGCGTCCGATATTTGGTCGGCGACTTTGTCGGGATGGCCTTCGGAAACGGATTCGGAGGTGAAGAAATACGACATAAACAGGTAAATTTTAGGAAATTGATGGGCTTATTGCGATGGGCGAAGGTCGGAATGAAGGTCCGTAAATACCAAATTTTTGACCCGAAAATTGGCCTTGTCATTCCCAAGGCTTCGAGTTGTTGGAGGGACCTAGCGGTTCTAGCGGTTCAACCTAGCGGTTCAGGAGGCGGCGCAGTCGGTCCGCGACCTTGAGGGCCGAGGGCAACATGGCGGCCTCCAGGTCTTGGTTCAGGGGAACCGCCGGAACATTGGCAGATCCCATGGCTTCGACGGGCCCGTCCAATTGTTCAAAACAACGGTTCTGGATGCGGTAGGCCAGGGATTCGGCAAAGGAATTGAGCAAGGGCTCCTCGGTCAGGACCAAAACCCGACCGTGCGCTGCCGCCCTTTGCATCACCAAATCTTCGTCCAAAGGGTAGAGGGTGCGCAGGTCCACGATTTCGATACGGCCGGCCAAATCGGGGGTGTTGGCCGCGTTGAGCGCCCAGTGAACACCCATACCGTAGGTGACAACCAGGGCGGTATCTCCTTGTTCAAGGGCCGAAGCGGACGGTGCCAGAGCCGTGCGGGCTTTGCCCAGGGGGATGACATAATCGGCATCCGGTTCCGGGGTCTTGGCGGCTTCGGTACCCGGGACTTTGCTCCAATACAAGCCTTTGTGTTCAAAGAAAACCACCGGGTTGGGGTCCAAAAAGGCCGCTTTCATCAGGCCTTTGGTATCCGCCGCATTGGACGGGTACACCACTTTGATGCCGCGGATGTTGAGAATGGCGGATTCGATGCAACCCGAATGGTACGGACCGCCCCCACCATAGGCCCCGCAGGGCACCCGAATCAGGGCCTGAACCGGGAACTGCCCCCGCGATAAATAACAACTCTTGGAGAGCTCCACCACCAGTTGGTTCACGCCGCTCCAGATATAGTCTGCAAATTGTATTTCAACAATAGGTTTGGCCCCAACCGCTGACATGCCGGCCGTGCTACCGACCAGGTAGGCCTCCTGGATGGGTGTGTTAAAAACGCGATCGTCTCCGAATTTTTCGGCCAGGGTCGCCGCTTCCCGAAAGACACCGCCCAAGGTGCGGCCTACGTCTTGACCGTAGAACAAGGCTCTGGGTTCGCTATGAAGAATTTCTTCGACGGCGTGCAATGCGGCATCCACCATCACCACCTTTTCCCGGCCTGCAGGTTCTCTTTCGCCGGTTTCGGTTGGGGGACCTCCTGGGGCAAATTCATGATTACCAAGGGTTTGTGGATCGGGATTTGGTGCCGAACGGGCCCGATCAAAATCTTCGGTGGCCCGAGCTTTGCCGGCGGCCGCAAGGCGGTCCAATTCTTCTTCCCAAAAACCCGC
>CAIOCC010000004.1 GCA_903856555.1 uncultured Bacteroidota bacterium | reverse complement strand
TTGGTCGAAGAGATGGGCATGGATTGCCCCCTTGAATCCCCCTTTTGGTTTATTTACCAGACCGAATTTGAAAACGGTCTTAGCGAGCACGAATTGGATCATGTTTTTTTGGGGAACAGCGATGGGCCCTTCCGCATTGACCCCACCGAGGTAGCCGCAGCCCTCTGGATTTCCCTCGCTGAATTGGAGGCTTGGATGGAAAGGCGCCCGCAGGATTTTACATTTTGGTTCAAACACATCTATCCCCGTTGCGCCGAATTTCTTCATAACAGGCCATCGACCATGGTGTTATGAAGATTCGTATCTCTCGTTTCGTCTGGATGATCACCGCTGCCGTTCTGGTTCTGCTGGGGCTGTGGTTTTGGTGGCGTACCCTTGGTCCCACCCCCCAAAAACCAACCTCATTATCGCAACCGGTTTACACCGCTGGTATTCGAGTGGACACCCTGTACACCGATACCGTAACCATACAGAACGGGGATCAGATTTCGGGGCTGTTCGAAAACCTGGGTCTGGGCTATCCATTGGTAAACTACCTTGATAGTCAACCGGATTCCGTCTTCAACGCCCGCCAATTGCGAAGCGGACAGCAATGCCTGATCCTGCGGGATAGCAGCGAAGGGCCGATTCTTTATTGGCTCCTTATCAAGAACCGAGTCGAAACCCTGGTCATGGACCTCCGGGATTCCTTGCCCCGAACTTATCTGCATCGCAAACCTGTCACGACCCGCTATAGGCCATTGGTTGGAACCATTCAATCCTCCCTTTATCAATCGGTTACAGATGCAGGGGCCGGTCCAGAACTGGCTTTGGCTTTGGCGGCCACTTTTGATTGGACGGTGGATTTTTTTCAACTACAAAAGGGGGATGGCTACCGGGTTTACTATGTAGAATCCCTGGTGGACAGCCAACCCTTCGGGCCTGCCCAAATCATGGCGGCTGAATTTAGGGCATCGGGCAAAACCCATACGGCCATTCGCTTTCGCAACAACTATTTTGACGACAAAGGTCAAAGCATGAAAAGGCGTTACCTCAAAGCGCCCCTGGACTATACGCGTATTAGTTCTGGTTTTTCGACGAGTCGCCTGCACCCGGTGCTGCGCTACCTGCGCCCGCATTTGGGGGTGGATTATGCTGCGCCCAAAGGAACCCCGGTGCGCAGTGTGGGCGATGGCCAAGTCCTCGAAGCCGCTTACCGGGGTGGAAATGGGAATTTTGTTAAGATTCAGCATTCCCGGGAGCATGCCACGGGGTATTTGCACCTGAGCCGCATCGCATCGGGTGTACGCCGTGGTGGCCGAGTACGCCAGGGACAAGTCATTGGCTATGTTGGCAGCACCGGTTTGTCCACCGGACCTCACCTCTGTTTTCGCTTCTGGAACCGAGGCGTTCAAGTCAACCCCAAACGCCTTCAGGGCCCCCAAGCCGAGCCTATGAATCCAGCGGATTTGCCGTCCTTTCGACAACACAGGGACAGCCTGATGGTTCAGCTACCTCCTTGGTCCTGAGGCCCTAACAACAAGATTTGAGCCGTTCCTCCAACGAACTCCGCAGCCTGGCTTCTCAAACCGCCTTGTACGGTCTGAGTACCGTCGTAGGTCGACTGCTCAATTACCTCTTGGTTCCCCTGCATACCCGTTTATTTGAACCCCAGGAATACGGGATTATCACGGATTTTTATGCGATGGCGGCGTTGCTGGCCGTGATTTATACCTACGGCATGGAGACGGCTTTTTTTCGCTTTGTGAATCGCAAGGATCAAAATGTGAAAGCCGTTTACGCCACTTCCTTTTATGCCGTTCTAACGACCTCTCTCATTCTAAGTGTTTTGTTATGGATGAATGCTGACACGCTGGCCGTGGCCTTGCGTCATCCCGACAAAGCTCATTTTGTTCAGTGGTTCTCCATGATTTTTGCCTTGGACGCGGTATCGGCTTTGCCCTTTGCCCGTCTGCGTCAAGAGGGGCGATCCTGGTCTTATGTTACCCTAAAATTTAGCAATATCCTGATTCTGGTTGGACTGCAAGTCTATTTTTTGGTCATCCAACCTGCGCAGGGTAACACATCTTTATTCACGTCGCTGGATGGGGTCGTTCTAAGCAACTTGGTAGCCAACGGAATAACGCTTCTGTTCTTGCTGCGGGGCCTGCCTTCGCTGCGAGAATTTGATACACGCGTTCTTCGCCCCATGCTGGCCTACGCCTGGCCCCTGCTCGTTGCGGGTTTGGCCGGTATGTTCAACGAAACCTTGGACCGTGTCCTCCTCAAGTACCGCCTGGGCGGAACCCCTTCCTCGGCCATGTGGCAGGTGGGGGTCTACGGTGCTGTTTACAAGCTGGCGGTCCTGATGAGTCTTTATACCCAGGCTTTTCGAATGGGTGCAGAGCCTTTTTTCTTTCGAAAAAACGCTGATAAATCCGTCAAAGACCCCAACGATGGGCTGACCTACGGCAAAGTCTTTTGGTATTATAGCTTCGTTGGTTGGGGGCTTTTTTTGGTGGTTACCCTGGGGATGGACGCGGCCAAATTGCTCATAGGCCCCGCCTACCACGAAGGCTTGCCGGTGGTGCCGATTCTTTTGTTGGCGAATCTCTGTTTGGGTTGGTATTACAATCACTCGATTTGGTTCAAAACCAGCGACCAAACCCACTGGGGACTGTGGATTGGGTTAGGGGCCGCTGTTTTGACGGTTGTTGGTAATTGGTTTCTCATTCCTCTGTACGGCTACACGGCCTCGGCTTGGGTCACCTTGGTCTGTTATGCCTCCATGTTTGCGGCGAGTCTACTGGCGAGTCGCCTGTACAACCCGATATCTTATCCGTGGAAAGGTTGGTTGCTTTTGGGGGCCTGGGCCTTGTTCCTTTATGGGCTTGATTCATGGCTTCCGCCCGGTCTTGGCATCTTCAATCTGGGTCTTAAATTCCTGCTTTTGATTGTTTATGTCCTTGGCGTTCCGCTTTTTCGTAAATTTGGGCTGGACCGTTGACCGTGC
This sequence comes from uncultured Bacteroidota bacterium, assembly GCA_903856555.1. GTDB lineage: Bacteria > Bacteroidota > Bacteroidia > UBA7662 > UBA7662 > SYHX01. The sequence goes on along the minus strand of CAIOCC010000004.1, from coordinate 13,666 downwards.
TATCTTCATTGACCATCCCTGCGTTAACGGCTTCATCCGGCTTTTTGATATGTTAAGAAAATGAATATAATCGTCCCGATGGCAGGGCTGGGCAAGCGAATGCGGCCCCATACCCTTACAACCGCCAAGCCCTTGCTGCCCATCGCGGGCAGACCCATCGTTGAACGACTGATGGAAGATATCGTACGAGTTTGCGATCAACCCGTTCATCGAATCGCCTTCATCACCTCTCCCTTGTTTGGGCCGGCCGTGGAACAACAGCTGCTGCACGTCGCCGAGAAATTGGGAGCTGTTGGTAGCATCCATTACCAAGAAGAAGCCCTGGGCACAGCCCATGCGATTCTTTGTGCCCAGGAGCATTTGGACGGCCCCGTGGTGGTCGCCTTTGCGGATACCCTTTTCAAAGCTGACTTTGTCCTGGACTCAACGCGGGAGGGTATTATATGGGTCAAAAAAATCGAAAACCCTCGAGCCTTTGGGGTCGTGGAATTGGACGAAGAGGGGATCATCCGTGCGTTTCACGAGAAACCAGAACAATTTGTTTCGGACCTCGCCATCATCGGAATTTATTTTTTCAAGGACGGTGCCTACCTGCGTCGTGAATTGCAATACCTTGTTGATCAAGGAATTATGGACAAAGGTGAATACCAATTGACTTCGGCGCTGGAGAACATGAAATCCAAAGGGACCGCTTTTTTACCGGGTACGGTCAGCGAGTGGTTGGACTGTGGGAACAAAGACGCCACCGTACACACCAACAGTCGCTATCTGGAATACTTGCAAGAAAGAGGGAACGAAACCCTGGTGGATCCGTCTGCAGTTATCGAAAATTGCCAGATCATTCCGCCCTGTTACATAGGACCCGACTGTCATTTGAACAATGTTCAATTGGGACCCCATGTTTCGGTCGGACGGGGTTCCAAAATAGAAAACGCGGTGGTGGAGTCCAGTCTATTGGGAGAACATGCCCAAATCCAAGGAGTTCACCTGCGTTCGTCCATGACCGGTGCCCATGCCAAGGTTCGGGGTTACAGTCAGCGTTCCGCCCCGGGGCCGGCGCTGGAACTTAGCATCAGCGACCACAGCGAAGTTGTATGCCGCTGATTCTGATATGGTTATCCATCCTGTTAACCGGGCTATCCTGCTCCAGGGCCCGTGTTACAGCGCCGGTTCCGCCCAGCCCTCTCAGCGAAGCACAACAGAATCAGTTTCAGTATTATTTCTTTGAAGGCACCACAGCCAAATTGATCGGCAAATGGGAACATGCTGAACAGTTTTTTGCAAGGGCCTTGTCGCTAGACCCCGGTTCGGCGGTAACAGCCTATGAAATAGGTCGCATCGCCCTTCAACGTGGGGATGGCCCCAAGGCCCAGCGCATGGCCCAAAGAGCTGCTCAACTAGATCCTCTCAACCCCTGGTACCTCCAATTCCTCGCCCAGGTTTATCAAAACAACGGGCTGCCTAAAGAGGCCGCCGATACATGGCAACAATTGATTGCGATGGACAACGAACATTCCCTCGAAGCCCTCGAAAATTTGGCGAACCTGTATATCCAGAACAAATCTTACAACGAGGCCATGGAATGCGCCAATGCTCTCGAACAAAAGCTGGGTCCCCAACCAGAAATTCTGGATCAAAAGAAAAATATTTGGCTGCTGCTAGGCAAAAAAGAAAAAGCCATCAAAGAAATTCAACGTCTGGTAAGCCTCTATCCCAACGAGCTGGGCCACCGCCTTGGCTTGGTCCAAACCTTCAGCGCAGAGGGTCAATACGACAAGGCCCTTTCGCTCCTTCAGGAGGCCCTGCCTTTGACCGAAAACCCCAACAGGGCCCGCTTGCTATTGGCTACCGCCGAGCTCTACGATGCTTTGGGCCAATCCCAAAAAGCCGAGGAAGCCTTTGACCAATCCCTTGAAGGAGGCGTTTTATCGGCCGAGGAGATCCTGCAGGGGGTTTTTCGAATCCTGGAGAAGGTCGGCGATTCCTCGGCCATCAAAGAAAAGAAACTTCGCAGAGTACTGGAATTTTACCCAGATGCGGCCATGGTCCACGCCCTCCTGGGCGAAGCCTTGGTTCGTCAAGGCAAAGGGAGGGAAGCCCTCTTGTCGTACCAAATCGCCCTGAATTCCTCAGGAGATCCATTGCCCTATGTCGTTTGGCAACAATACCTTTCGGCGCTCCTTGATTTGGGCATCATGGATACCCTGGAAATCAAATCCCGGATTGCCTTGGAAAGACATCCAGGGCAGGCCCTTAATTATTTCTTTTTGGGTATTGCTCTCAGCCAAAATCTCAAAAAAATTGAGGCGATTGAATTTTTGCAAAGCGGATTGGCTTATACCACCGACGAAGAAACCGATCTCCGTCTCCAAATGCATATATTGTTAGGAGACCTTTACCATCAGCAACAAAACCACCTTCTCTCGGACAAAAACTACAGCGATGCGCTCAAGATTCAACCTAGCAACGCTTTGGTTCTTAATAATTATGCCTATTATTTGGGTATCCGTAACCAAGAATTGGACCGAGCCTTGGGCATGAGCCGTCGGGCCCTTGAAATTGAACCGGATAACGCCTCTTACTTGGATACGTATGCGTGGGTTCTTTATACCATGGGACGCTACGCCGATGCTTTGGATCCCATGACCAAGGCCTTGCAACTTAGTCCCGAAAACGCAACGATGTTGGATCATTACGGTGACATTTTGTACCGAAACAACCAAACAGAAGCCGCCAAAGCCCAATGGGCCAAGGCCCTCCAATTCGATGAAGGCAATTTTGAAATCCAATCCAAACTGCGTTCGGGACTGCCGATACGGCCCTAACCCATGCTCCGCTTCTCGGAGGCCCTATCTCCTGCTATGCTCCTGGTTGGTCATAGCGGCCCTGGGCTTTGGCTGTGTATCCCGCCGCTCCACCCCAACTCGTACCCCGGTCCCCCAACCCGGTAAAGACCTCTCCGCCCCATCGGTAACCGCTCCCCGCCCTCCGCAGGGCGCATGGAATCGCCTATGGGGGCGTTATGATTTCAAAAACCGCGGGGTCAAAATGGATGGCTCTTGGAACATCGCCTACAACCAATACGATTTTGCTTCTCCGGTTAGCATGATGGCCCAACAAGGCGCGTGGATTTGGATAAGCGTTCGGCCGGCCTTGGGGATTGAAGTCGTCCGCTTGGTCTTGAGACCCGACAGTGTTTGGATGATCAGCCGACCTTCCAAGAATTATTGGAGCGGAACTTGGAATCAACTCCAAAAATCACTTCAACTGGACCTCGATTACCAATGGTTTGAAGACGCCCTCTTGCATGGTCATGGTTCTCTAATTGAGGGCCTTCAAATCGCGCGAATTGAATATCCCAAACCGGGTGACGACAGCCTGGTGTTTACCAAAGGTGCGGATAGTTCCCTGTCGACGGTCGCAGTGCATTGGGGGAAACTCCCTGCCAAAATCCACCATCTTTCGATGCAATCCTCCCGGGGCAACCTTTCGGTGGATTATCTCCAAAGCGTCGAAGTGGCATCGGCGGCCCTTCCCATCAAGATGAGTCTATCCCTCCAGGCGCCCAGTCACAAAGCCTTTTTACAGATGCATTGGAAAACACCGGCGGTGGAGGCCGTTTCTTTGCCACCCATCAAGATTCCCGCCGATTACCGAAAACTGAAATTAGGTTTCTAAATCATGTCCTTCCGCCTTAACAGCCCCACCCTTATCGGCCTTATCGTGCTGTGTTATGGCTTTTTTGCTGGAAACCCCGCGCAGGCTCAATCCAACAACCCCAAATCCTCCCCCTCCAGGGCTGGCATGGAAAAAGAGCGACAGGAACTGGTTCGTCGAATCGACCAAACGCGTCAACAATTGGAAGAGGTTCGGCGCAAACGCAAATCCGGCCTACAGCAATTGCAATTGTTAAAAAATCAAATCCAAAACCGCGAAAAAATCATTCGCAACTACAGTACAGAAATTGTACGCCAAGAAGCCCAAATAACCGAGGTCGAAAACGTGGTTCAATCCCTGCAGGTCGACTTGAAACAATTGAGGGAACGCTACGCTCAGCTCCTCCGACAATACCAGCGCCAAATCATGGCCCCTAGCATGCCCCTTCTTATTCTCTCCGCCAACGATGTCAACCAAGCCCTCCGGCGCACCTGGCATTTGCGGCAATACAACCAATTTCGAAGGGAACAGGCCGCCGCCATCGTTGACCTCCAACAGGAATTAAATCAAAAAGGTGAAATCCTTCAGGCCGAAAAGGAGCGCAAAGAAGAATTAAAAGCCAAGGAAGAAGAAAACAAAAACGCCCTCAAGCAAGAAAGCCAAGAGCAAGACAAAGTCGTCAAAGCCCTCCAGAAGGACGAAAAGAAATTACGCCAAGAACTACGTAACCAGGAAATTGCCCGGAACCGACTCCAAAAGAATATTGAAGACCTGATCCGTAAGGAAATTGAAGCAGCACGCCAAGCAGCTGCCAAAACCGAAGACAAAGGCAAAGCCACCCAAGGCCAAGGCCAACAACCCCAACGCAACCAAGCCCTCTTGGAATTAACTCCCGAAGCCAAGGCTTTGGGTAAGGCTTTCGAGGAGAACCGTGGTCGCCTTCCTTGGCCACTCCAAAAAGCCATGGTGAGCGAAACCTTTGGATTCCATCCCCATCCCCACCTCAAGAACATTAGCATTCGCAACGATGGGATCACCCTCAAAGCCGAAGCCGGAGCCTCCGTTAGGGCCTGCTTCCGAGGCGAAGTAACCGCGGTGGTCAACATCCCTGGCATGCAGAAAACCGTGATCATTCGACACGGACAATACCTCACCGTTTACGCCCATCTGGATCAAACCCAGGTCAGCAAAGGCCAAAAGATTCAGACCGGACAGACCATCGGCCGGCTTCATGTTCGCCAAGAAGACGGACAGTCCTACCTCCAATTTCAACTTTGGAAAGGCACCGCCAAGGTCAACCCTCTGCCCTGGCTGGCAGGGCGCTAAGTTTTTTAGGCTCGGTAATCCGATAACATCACCGGCATCAGCAACATGAGGGTGTCTTCCTGGTCCTCTTGATGAACGGGACGCAAAACCCCCGGGCGGCTCGAAGAGCTTAGTTCAAACTGCACTTCATCCCCGGACAAGGTAGAGAGCATTTCAACCAAAAATCGGGCGTTGAATCCAATTTCCATATCGGGGCCGTTGTATTCACAGGCCAGGGTTTCCAAGGCTTGGTTCGAATAATCCGGATCCTCGGCAGACATTTGCAATTCATTGCCTTTGATCGACAATCGTACCTGGTACGTGGATTTGCTCGAATAGATTGAAATACGGCGCAAGGAGGACAAAAATTCCGTGCGACGTAAAAGCAGACGGCTGCCCCCATCTTTGGGTATAACAGCTTGATAATCAGGGTATTTTTGGTCGATGAGTCGGCAGGTCAACTCCAAATCCCCGAATGCAAATACAACGTGGGTGTTGTTATACGAAACCTTCACCGGAGATGCATCCCCAGGCAGGGTGGATTTCAAAAGGTTCAAGGCCTTGCGGGGCACAATAAAGCCAGCAGAGGTAGGAACCTCAATGCCTCCCTGCTTGTGCAGGACCAGCTTGTGGGCATCGGTCGCCACAAAGCTCAAGGTGTCTCCGGCACATTCCATTTTGACACCCGTCATCGCCAATCGCAATTCATCGGTTCCTACCGCAAAAAGAGTATTGGAAATTCCCGTCAACAAAGCATCCGATGGCAGCTCAAACTGCTGATTTCCGGTCATCTCCGGCAGGGTTGGAAATTCCTCGCCGTTCTCTCCGGACAGTTTGAATTTACCCTTGTCAGTATGCAACTCCACGGCAAATGTTTTGGGATCCAGGGCCAGGGATATCGGCTGATCCGGAAGGGTCTTGAGGGTTTCCAACAAAATTTTTCCTGGAACCGCCACCTTGGCCTGACCATTGCCTTCGACCGCAAGGCGGGTCCGCATCGTCGTGTTTAGATCGGTTGTACAGATCGTCAATTGCCGCCCTTCGACATCGAACAAATAATGGTCGAGGATGGGAAGTACGTTGTTGGTCTGAATAACACCCTGTACCGCCTGAAGCTGGCGCAATAGGGCAGAGGAAGAGACAATGAATTTCATAGGTGGACTTTGGAAAGTTGGTGATTCAAGAGGCAATTTAGAATGTCCGCGGAGGGTTTGGGGTGGTTTCGCTCAATTTTTCCTCAAAAATAGGATTTCCCGTTCAAGAACCCTACGATTTCCCGTTCAAGAACCCGCCGTCAATTGGCTCCTTCTGGCGTAGAACCACGGAATGGCCCTCCGTTGCAAAACCCCAAAATCGTTCATGCCGTGATGGTAAAAATAATCCCGGTCCAAATCGGGCGCCACATTCAACAAGACCACGTCCAATTGATTCAACTGGCTTTTGGGATAAACCGATATCAAATGCAATCGACCGGACTTTTCCCAAATCCGAACCCGCATTTTTTCGGGAACACGACTCGGCACGCTGTCCCGCATGGGTTGATTGTTTTCAAAACCCTCCACCGGCAAAAAACCAAACCCCTGCCACAAAGAAGCCACCGCTTCGGGATTCGGCTTCAATTCCGGGCCGGATTGACCGGACTTTGGATCGAAAGCCCTTAACTGCATACCTCCATCGGGCTGACGAAGTATTTCATAACTCTCTTGGGGCTCATAGGGGTATTCCACTACCAGGCGCGCCAGCGAATCGGGGCGAAGGCGGAACAAAACCCTTTCTCGCATCTCTTCTTCATCCGTAAAAAACCGCGTGCTCAGGTAGCCCTCCCAACCCGGGAGATGCAAGACATAGGGTAATTCCGAGCCCTCGAGCATGGCATAGGTTCCTCGCATGTCCGGTGTTCCAGAACCAACATAGTAAACCTTTTTTTCCTTGTTGGCCAGGTACACCTCGACCTTCACCCCGAGGGTGGCGAGATTGCGAAAAACGGTTTGAACAGCAGGACGGGGAACCGGCGTTTTGACCTCCCAACGATGCAGAGTTTCCAAAATAGTTTGGACGGCATCCGGGCGAGGCACTTTGGTTTGGTTGAGCGTCCAAGCCGCTCCAAGGGGCCGTTCCAAGGTTAGCTGCTTGCCTTTGCGATCAGCCAAAAAAATTCGAACGACCGAAGCCGTATCCTGAATCCCAAAAGCAGTCTCCGACACCTTCAGTGTACCCGCACTTCGCTGACGCCAGACCATCCAACTCAAAAGCGCCAAAACGCCAAAGACCAGAAAATAAGGTAAGTTTTTTTTCATGAAAGGCCCTTTTAGTCCACCAAAGGACGGATGTAACGCCGACGCCGTGCATAGAATCTCCAGCTCCCAAAAACCAACAGCAAAACCAAAGGAACACCCAGATTAAAGGCTTGCCAATAGGTTTTTTGGGTCTTCAGCTTACGTCCGTCCAACAGCCGCAAGCTGATTTTGCGAGCCCTGAGTTCAATGGTGCTCCGATCTTCCAATAAGTAAGCAACGGTATTCAACGCAAAATTTCGATTCCCGTATTGCTGACCTGTAAAACGATCCAAACCCAATGGATAAATATCCCCGGTTGATGGTCGAACCTCATTCCGTAACACATCCCCATCCGCCACCACAATCATCCGACCGTTGCGCACACTGTCCATCGGTTTCATTCCAAGAGAATCCACCGCCCGCAATGCAAACTCGTTGAGAATCCTCTTGCGGTAAGCCGAATAAAAAGTCCCTTCCAACAAAACCGCTAGTGGCAAAGGCTGCCGTTGGAATTGGCTTTCTTCGAGGGCTTCGGTCGCCGTCCCCAAATGGACCCGCAAAGGAGATGCCAAAACCCGGCTTCGATCCGAGGAGGTTAAAAGAACCTTTTTGGTTAGCCCGGGAGCGGTTACTGTATCGATACTGCTCACAAAACGCATCAAAACAGGATCCAAATTGCGCGAAAGTGGATGCTGCCCGTCTCCTATAACCAACGGGAAATAATACCAAGGGTACAATTTGGTCTGCGGTTGACCCCCCATGGAGCCGTAAACAATCGGAATGGGTGCCGCTCGAAAATCCTGAACCAGGTTTGCATTGATTCGAATACCGTAACGAAAGAGCAAATCTTCCAAACCCGTCTCCAAAGGCATGGCCATAAAAGCATTTTCGGAGTTCATGGAATCCATGGACGCGCCCACCCCTTCCAAGCACCATAAAATCCGACCTCCGCGCATCACAAAGTGATCCAACTTGTAGCGGGCCCAGTCGCTGAAATAAGTAGACGGTTTCGCCACCACCAGCAGGTCAATATCCTCAGGAACTGCTTCGGTTCGGTTTAAATCATAGCGTGTTACATTGTAGTGTTCGCTGAGACTTTTGGCAAAATCCGAAACCAAGGCGGGCTCCAATTCCCCGTGGCCTTCGCTAAAAGCAATTTTGGGCTTCTTGATACGAATGATCTTATCGATCACGTCTACCAAGGCAAATTCCAGGTTTTCCTCCGAGGCATTCAAAACCTGCATAGGCGAAGATCCGGAACCACCTCCTAACAAGAGATTAACCGGCTTTTCCTGGCCCCGATAATACACCATTGCCCCGGGCCAAATCACCTGACGGGTTAACGATTGATCCTCGCCCCTTACCTGCAAATCGGTGGGCTGAAGCCCTTGCTTGTAAAGCTGCTGATAAAGTTCATCCCTTGTTCTTTGATCCGGTTGAGCCGAAGGATCCTTGAACTCGAATTCCAATTTCCCACCCGATTCCCGGCGCATCTGTTGCAACAAATCTTCGGTAGCATTGCGCAATTTTCGAAAACCTGGAGGAAAATCACCTTCCAGGTAAACCCGAACAAAGACAACATCCTGCAAATTATTCATCAAGGCCCGGGTATTCGGGTGCAGCGAATAACGCTGTTCTTCGGTAAGATCCAAACGAAGGTTCACGAACGAAACCAAGACATTCACCAGGACCAAAGCGCCCAGCACCAGCAACAGTCGAACCGTCGCCTGCACGGAATTCAGCAACTTGTTGATCATGTCCGCTGGTCCAAGACCGTTCGGGTCCAGAACAGAAAAAAGAACGTTACGCTAGCAAAGTAGACCAGATCACGCAGGTCCACGACCCCCTTGCTCATGCTCTCAAAATGAGCCCCAATACCCAACTGCTCAATGACCAACAACGCCGTATTTGGCAAAGGCAAAAACCGCAAAGAATCAAAGGCGGCGTACATAAAAAAGCAAAGAAATACTCCCAAAACAAAGGAAACCACCGGATGTTCGGTCACCGCCGAGGCCCATGTTCCGATGCCTGCAAAAACCCCTCCCAGCAAAACCAATCCCAGGTAAGATCCCGCAATTCCTCCGAGATCCAGGTTACCCACCGGTTCGGCCAAATAATAAAGCGCCACAACATAACAAAGCGTTGGCAAAACGCTGAACAAAACCAAGGCCCATCCCGCCAAGAACTTACCCAAGACCACACCGCTCGTACTCACCGGTCTCGTGAACAAAAGTTCAGCGGTTCCGCTTCGCTTTTCCTCCGAAAAAAATCGCATGGTCACGGCCGGAACCAAAAACATCAAAACCCAAGGGCCAATAACAAAAAGTTGATCCAATTGGGCATAACCAAATTCCAAAATCGAATAATCCGGAAAAACCCAGATAAACAACCCGGTAATTAACAAAAAAACCACCATGGCGATGTACGCCACCAGGCTGTTCAAAAAGCCGTTCCACTCCCTACGCCAAATCGCCCACATTACGCCAGGATAGTTTGAGGCCTTGCGGCCGTTAATTCTCTAAATACAGATTCCAGGTCCTTGGCAGCTGGTTTTTCCATGCGAACCACCCGAAGGCCCTCGGCCACCGACCAATCAAACACCGCCACCGACAAATCAACGCCCTCCTCCGCCTCCAGCATACAGCTTTGGGCCGTACGACGCTTGATGGCCCGAACCCCAGGTACTGCAGCCAATCGATTCCAATCCGGTTCACGATCCCATTCCACCTCCAGACCCCCTTGACCGACCCGAGAACGTAGGTTTTGGATGGTATCATCGGCGACCAGGCGCCCCTTGTGTATGATGAGAACCCGGGGACACATCCACTCCACTTCCTGAAGGATGTGGGTGCTCAACAAAACGGTTTTATCGGCCGCAAGGCCCATAATCAACTCCCGAATTCCGACCAATTGATTAGGATCCAGGCCGGAAGTAGGTTCGTCCAAAATCAAAACCTGGGGGTCATGAACCAGGGCCTGAGCCAAACCAACACGTTGGCGATAACCCTTGGACAGTTGAACAATCCGCTTGTGCGCCTCCGGTCCCAAACCCGTTTGCTCAATCATCTTCTCCACTCGGCGATGAGGGCTATCCATTTGATAAAAAGCAGCGACCGAAAGCAAATATTCCCGGACATACATGTCGGTGTACAAAGGATTGCTTTCGGGGAGGTATCCCAGAATTCGACGCACCTCCAAGGACTCGTTCACCACATCCTTTCCGCCCACCTGGGCCGAACCGCTGTCCGGCTTTAGGTACGAAGTCAGCATTTTCATCGTGGTAGATTTGCCGGCTCCGTTGGGACCTAACAATCCCACAACCTGACCGCTGCGAACCTCAAAACTCAGCGCATCGACCGCCTTTTGAGCGCCGTAATGCCGGGTAAGGTTGTTGACAACGATGGACAATGGGGAGGGGTTCTAAAAGACGATGGTGCTTCGCAGGGAAGGAGGGCAAATTTAAAGCATGGACCCCCACTTGGGTTGAATCAAAGCGAGCGACCTGCGGGCCTGGGTTCAGGGAGCGCTTTCGGTATTTCGGCCCCAGGTCCCCACCACAACCCACAGGACTCCTAAGCAAAGCGGATAGACCAACCAAAGCGATAATCCCATGGCCGCCGGCAACAAACCCAAAACCACCGAAACAGCCCCTACCGTAAGAGCATAGGGCATCTGCGTGCGCACGTGGGCCAAGTGATTGCACGAAGACGACAAAGAACTCATAATCGTTGTATCAGAAATGGGGGAGCAGTGATCCCCCAAAACCGCCCCAGCCAGGATAGAACTCACCAATTGATAAAAAATTGGAAGCGATTCCTCCATACCCCAACCCTGAGCCTTCAGCATGGCCCACCCGGCCGGGAGCAAAAGGGGGTAAAGAATGGCCATGGTTCCCCAACTGGTCCCGGTACTAAAGGCCACCAGGGCCCCGGCCCCAAAAGCCAAGGCCGGCAACCATAACGGAGACCATTGAAGGGCCACCAAACGATGGCTGATATAGGCCGCTGTTTGCAATTCTTCGGTCAAAAGGGCCAAGGACCAGGCCAAAACCAATATCAATGAAGCCGGGAGCATGGTTTTGAACCCCTGCACAATGGATTCCACCGATTCTTGCAAGTTGAGGCTACGGGCACCCAGTGTCAACCCCAAGGCCACTGCACAGCCGGCAAAGGACCCGTACAACAAGGCCCTAAAGGAATCGGCCTGCCCAATAATCGTGGAGCAACGCACCCAAAAGTTTTTGGTCGGATCCCCCCAGACAGCCTCATCCCATCCGGTGATGACCAACCCGGCCAATACCCCAAAAATAACCGTCGCTACCGGCACCAAAGCCATCCAAGCCCTGGGCTTCAGGCCTTCTTTCATAACAAATTCTTGTTGTCCTCCTTCAGTGGACGTGGCCTGCGTTTCATTCCCGCCCGATCCACCAACTCCCGTAAAATCCTTACCAGCACGAGCTGCCCGCTCCGCCGCCAACATCGGTCCAAAATCTCGTCTCCGCCAAATCAAAATAAACATCATGGCAAGCGTCAACCAGGAATAAAAAGAGTACGGTATGGACGCCATAAAAACCTGATATGGAGCCATATCTATATCACCTATATTTTTTAGTCCGTCTTTGATATAGCCCAGCTCCGCCCCAATCCAAGTCGAAATAAAGGCGATCGATGCAACCGGGGCCGCCGTGGCATCCACCAAGTAAGCTAGCTTGGCCCGGGATATACGAAGTCGATCCGTGACCGGTCGCATGGTATTGCCAACCAATAGGGTATTGGCATAATCGTCAAAGAAGATAACAATTCCCAAAAACCAGGTAACCAATTGGCCTGAACGGGTATTGTTGGCATACCTTGACAAGAAAACGACCACCCCCTGCATGCCGCCGTTGCGAGACAACAAGGCGACCATTCCCCCAATCAACATCGAAAACACCAAGACCGATAGATGATCCCGGTCGTACAAAGCGCCCATGATATAGCGATCCATCACCGATACCAATCCACTCAAAATTCCGCCTGGAAATCCCTGCTGCTCCAGGGCCAATATCCAGGCACCACTCAAGACTGCCAAAAACAGAGATACATAAACCTCTTTCAACAAAAGCGCCATCAAGACCGCCACCAATGGCGGAACGATCGACATAAATCCAGGGGGCTTGGGAACCGATAGGGGCGGCATTTCGGCCCCTAGACCCCCCAAAACCGGACTTGCTGTGCCAGTCAAGGCCCACAACGCCAAAAACAGCAGCAGAACGGCCCCTACAGCCTTTCGATAGGTAAAACGCTTTGTCATACGCTGAAAATTAGCTCCCAGCCGCTTGTTTTGTTCCATAAACATGCTAAAATCGTATGTTTGCGGTCAAATCCGAAGGCGGTGATAGCATTTCTTCAGGGCGAAATTGTTCGCAAAAGCCCCACCCTCCTCTTGCTGAATGTCGGTGGGGTTGGTTATGAAATCCATATTTCATTGCACACCTACGGTTTGTTACCCGATGAGGGAACATGTAAAATCCTCACCCACTTGAGTATCCGCGAAGATGCCCATGTGCTTTTTGGCTTTGCCGAAGCGAACGAAAAAGTAATGTTCCAACATCTCTTGTCGGTTCAAGGAATTGGACCCCAAAGCGCCCGCACCGTACTGAGTTCGACCTCGCCTTTGGAATTGCAAGACGCGATACGTCGGGGTGCCGTTCACGAGATACAACGCATCAAAGGCATCGGCCCCAAAACCGCCCAAAGACTCGTTCTAGACCTGCGGGACCGGGTAAACGCCATGGACCCCGACGAAACAAGGCCTGCATCCCGCACCCCGGGTGAATCACGTACGAAAGTTCACGAAGAAGCGTTATTAGCCCTTGTCGCTTTGGGTTTTTCACGCCCTGCTATGGAAAAAAGTCTGCAAACCATTCTGGCCCAAACCAATGCGCCCTCGGACTCCCAGGGCCTGATCAAAGCCGTATTGAACAACCTCTAAGGCCGTTTTGGAGCCCATGCTGCCCAAAATCCCTCTGCGAGCCCATACCATGCGGGCCTTGTTCCTGGTCCTGGCCTTGGCTTGGTCCCTGTCCGGAGCCGTGCGCGCCGATCGGAACCCCGTCTTGAGGGAGGCCTCGCTGATAGAGGATGCTTCGCTGACGGGAGATGCTTCGCTGATGGAAGGTCCTCAACAAGGCGAAGCAGCACCACCCGATACCCTCCCAGACCCGAACACCAACCCGGATCTGGATAGCAGCGACCTTCAAGCTCGTCCCCCGGCTTCCGGTGGTGCGGTCCAGCTCACCGACCCCATCGAAGAAAAAGCCGAATTTGATCCCTCGACGGGGATGTACATCCTACGGCGGCGCATGGGGACCCTGAACGTAGGCCAAGACCGCGCCTTGACCCTTCCCGAATACCTGCGTTGGAAAGAAAACAAAGACAAGCAGAGTT
>CAIOCC010000003.1 GCA_903856555.1 uncultured Bacteroidota bacterium | reverse complement strand
GGTTGGACCACCATTGACACGGTCTATTTGGTCGACAGTTCAGGTTCGGCCTTCTTCCAATTAACCCTGCCTACGGGTAATTACAGCCTCTTGGCTCGATTGATTTCTGGTTTGGCCTCTCAGTATGCCCCGACCTACTACGGGGATACCACGACTTGGACTGCCGCAGACTCCTTTCAATTGCCGGGTAATGCGGCTTCACTTTTCGTTATCAACCTGAGGTCCAACACCAGCGGTGGAGGAACGGGAACGATAGGTGGGGGTGTGGCGGGTAATTTACCCCGGCTCAGCGGGCCGTTATCGGGTATTCAAGTTCAGCTCTTGAACGCCAACGGTACGGTGCCCCTGTCGTTCCGACGCTCAACCACGACGGGTTCAACGGGGTCCTTTCAGTTCTCTGGGCTTCCATGGGGAAGCTATTTATTGCGATGCGAGCACCCTGGGATGCATTCGGTCACCGTTCCCGTGACCCTGAGCGCCCAAAACCCATCCCACCAGAGTACCACCTTTAGTGCCGGTACCACCGGGTTTATGGTAACATCTTCGGTAAGGAATCTGCTGGGTGGCCCAAGGTCCACGCTCAAGCCGAATCCGGTTCGCGCTGGGCAAAGCTTGCATTGGTTGATCGAGGAAGAGGAGGGGGTCGTCCTCCCTGGTGGGGAAAATCCGGTTGTTACGTGGGAAATCACGGATTTACAGGGCAAAATCCACGGCCAGGGCTCTGCTCACGAGGTACCTGAAACCCCCAACAGTAGTGGTTTGGGAGGGACCCTGAGCTTGGAAGGGATTGACCCCGGCATCTACCTTCTACGCGTCCAGAGACCTTCTGGTTCGGCCCTACAGGGCCGTTTCTTGATTCTTCCTTAGGGAAGGGATAAGCTCCCCAAGGGTTATCTTTGCTATCCTTTTGGCAAAAATGTTCACCCGGATTTCTTTTCGATCGGTAACGACCTCCCTGGGCACGGGGTGCTTGGCATTGAGCCTTCTTTGGCTAAGCCTGGCAGCATCTGGTTCGGTCGAAGCCGCTTCTTACGGGCAGGTTTCGACGATTCCAGACCCGGAGGTGACCCCCGAAGGTTCAGGACAGGAACACTCAGAAGAGAAACAAGCTTTCTTTCAGCCCTGGCATCATCAAGGCACCCAAGCGGGATTGGATGAACAGGGATTGAAGGATGCCGATCCGTTGGAGGGTCCGAATGGATGGCGGGTTTCCTTTTCTTTCACAAGGTTTTTCAAGGTTGAATTCACGGAAGAATTGCTTGCTGCACCCTTCAAGGGCAAAGGCAATTTAGGTTTTGGCAGGGCCCCCTAAGGACCCATCCTAGCCGTTTCGGATGCCTTCGCTGGGGTCTAGCATTCGAAAAACGACCCTTATTCGATTGTTTAATTTAAATTTTTATTTGTTATGAAAGCCCAAGGAGCTGTGCGGTGGTTTGCCGCTTTGTTTGCACTTATTTGTATTTATCAACTCAGTTTTACCTGGATTGCATCCAACGTTGAGAAAAAAGCCAAGGCTTATGCCAAAGGCGACGAGGCCATGGAGCGTCGATACCTCGACTCCATTGCAGACCAGGAAGTTTTTAATTTCCTATGGCTCAAGAAATTCACCTACGCCGAAGTCCGGGACCAAAAGTTGAACCTGGGCTTGGACCTTCAGGGTGGGATGAACGTGGTCATGGAAGTCGAAGTTCAAGATGTTATCCGGGCCCTCAGTAACCAAAGCAAGGACCCCGGTTTTAACCGAGCCATGGATTTGGCAACCCAGCGTCAAATGAGTTCCCAATCTGATTTTGTGACCCTGTTTGTTCAGGCCTACCGCGAAGTGGCTCCCAAAAACCGATTGGCCAGCATTTTTGCAACCCGCGAGAATCAGGGCCGGATCAATTTTGATGCCACCGATGAGGAAGTGATCGAGGTGATCCGTGCCGAGGCCGAGAGCGCCATCGATCGTTCGTTTAATATTCTGCGCACCCGTATTGACAAGTTCGGGGTCACCGCGCCCAATATCCAGCGTCAACAGGGTACCGGTCGTATCAATATCGAGTTGCCCGGGGTTGATAACCCAGACAGGGTTCGCAAACTCCTGCAGGGGACGGCGAAGCTGGAATTCTGGGAAACCTTCGAAGCAGCCGAGGTTTTGGATCGAATGGTGGAAGTCAATAAATACCTGGCGGCAGAAACCAAGTTGGGTACGACGGCCAAAGCCGACACCACGGTTTCGGGTTCGTCAACGACCACTGCGCCTGGTGATACGGCCGCTCCTTCGGACAACGCCCTGATGCAAAATTTGGCAGCAGCCGATACCTCTGCAGCGGGTGATACCTCCGCGGCCGGACTGGCGCGGACCCGTCAAGAAAATCCCTTGTTCGCGGTTTTGATGCCAGCTATTTTCCAAGACAAAGACGGCAGCTCCAAAGTTTCCCAGGGTCCGGTCGTGGGTACCTCGGCAGCCAGGGATACCACGTTGGTCAACGCTATGTTGGCCCGCCCCGAAGTCCGAAACTTTATGCCTCGCAACCTAAAGCTGCTGTGGACGGTGAAAGGCCGTGGTGACGGTAACAAATTCTTTGACCTGATCGCGCTCAAGAAGCGTGGTAACGAGGACAAGGCTGGTTTGGAAGGCGATGTGGTGACCGATGCCCGTGAATCCATTGATCCCTTTGGCAAGGTGGAGGTTTCCATGACCATGAATGCCGAAGGTGCCAAGCGTTGGAGGCGGATGACGGCCGATAATATCGGCAAGTCGGTCGCCATTGTTTTGGACGACTATGTTTATTCGTTCCCGACCGTCCAGTCCGAAATCTCCGGGGGGATGTCTTCTATTTCCGGTAATTTCACCACCGAAGAGGCCAAGGACTTGGCCAATATTTTGAAGGCCGGTAAATTGCCTGCCCCGGCTCGCATTGTTGAAGAAGCGGTTGTGGGACCTAGCCTTGGTAAAGAAGCTATTCAAAGCGGCTTGTGGTCCATTGTATTGGGTCTATTGTTGGTCTTGGTCTTTATGGCGGTTTATTATGCGGGTTCGGGTATGATCGCCAACGCCGTACTCTTTGTGAACATATTCTTCATCTTTGGCGTCTTAGCGTCCCTTCAGGCGGTCCTAACCCTGCCCGGTCTCGCCGGTATTGTTTTGACCATTGGTATGGCGGTTGATGCGAATGTTCTGATTTTTGAAAGGATACGTGAAGAGTTGGCCCGTTCCAAGAGCATGCGACAGGCTGTTTCCGATGGTTTTTCCAATGCCTATTCCTCCATTATTGACGCCAACGTCACCACGATCTTGACGGGTATTGTATTGTACGTCTTTGGTTCGGGTCCGATTCGGGGTTTTGCGACTACGTTGATTGTGGGGATCTTGACCTCTCTGTTTGCGGCTTTGTTTTTGTCCCGAATGATTATGGAATACTATGTTGCCAAAGGCAAAACCATATCATTCGGCAATGCTTGGTCGTTGGGTTTGTTTAACAACCTGAACTTTGATTTTCTTGGCAAAAGAAGGTTGTGGTACGGGGTTTCGCTGGTCGTGATTGTTGCGGGCCTTGTTTCCATGGCGACGCAGGGCTTTAATCTGGGGGTGGATTTCAAAGGAGGCCGCAGTTACGTGGTAGCCTTGGACAGCGATCGGAATGCCAGCGAAATAAGAACCGCCTTGGCTCAAGAATTTGGTTCTGCACCGGAGGTGAAGACCTTTGGGGGCGATCGTCAGTTCAAAGTGACGACCACCTACAAAATCCAGGATAACAGTGAAACCGTGGATCTGGAGGTTGAGAACAAATTGTGGGAAGGTTTGAAGGGGCTGTATGCCCAGGCCCCTGATCAGGCAAGTTTCAAGGATCAATTCCTCATGAGTTCCCAGAAGGTGGGCCCAACCATCGCAGATGACATCAAAGCATCGGCGGTTTGGTCTATCCTTTTTGCCCTCATTGCGATTTTTGTCTATATTGTTATACGCTTCCGCAAGTGGCAATATGCCTTGGGTGCCACGGTGGCTTTGGCGCACGATGTGCTCGTTGTTCTGGCCGTGTTCTCGCTGGGCTGGAAATGGATGCCTTTTTCAATGGAAATTGACCAGGCCTTTATAGCTGCGATTTTGACCATTGTGGGATATTCCATCAACGATACGGTGGTCGTCTTTGACCGACTCCGCGAAGATTTGGCCGACCGGAAATTAACCGCTGATATCAAAATCATGAACGGAGCTCTTAACACCACCCTGAGCCGCACCCTTATTACGGCGTTTACGACGGTGATTACGGTGGTGGTCTTGTTCCTGTTTGGTGGGGATGTCATCAAGAGTTTCTCCTTTGCCATTCTCTTGGGTCTGATTGTGGGTACCTATTCATCCATTTTTACGGCCTCCGCTTTGGTTTTGGATACCGTGAAATGGGTTGAGGGTCGTTCCAAAACCAAATAATTCAAGCGTAGGACGAACCCGTGATGGCGTTTGACCAAAAAGATGCGTGGACCCCTGCTGATCTGGAATCGGCAGGGGTTCTCGATTTTAAGGCGGCCCAGGCCGTGGAGGGCTTTTTGACCGGTCTGCACGCCAGTCCCCATCATGGTTTTTCGGTTGAATTTGCAGAACATCGACTTTTCAACACCGGGGAATCCACCCGCCACTTGGATTGGAAACTTTTGGCCCGGACGGATAAGTTCTTTACCAAGCGTTACGAAGAAGAAACCAACTTGAGGGCTCATCTTTTGGTGGATGCCTCGGCCTCGATGTTCTACCCGCCCATTGGAACCAGCAAATGGGAATTTTCTCTTCGAACGGCTGCTGCCTTGACCCATGTTTTTCGTCGCCAACGGGATGCCTACGGGTTACTTCTTTGCGATCATCAATTACGCCGTTTGGTCAGGCCTGGATTGGGCAAATCGCATCATCATACGGTGATGTTGCATCTCCAAAAAGCGTTGAGCGCAAGAGCCGAGGATTACGGAAAGAAAACGGCCTTGGTCGAATCACTCCATGAATTGGCCGAAACCATGCCATCCAGGAGCCTCCTTTTGGTCTTCAGCGATTGTTTTGAGCCTGGATTGCAACCCGACGCTTTGGTTTCGGCGTTGCAGCATTTGCGCTACAACCGACACGAAGTTTTGTTATTTCATGTTTTGGATCAAAAAACCGAGGCTCGTTTTGAATGGAATCAAGGCCCGTACCGTTTGGTAGATCCCGAATCCGGTCAGGAAATGAAGTTGAATCCCTCCGAATACCGGGAGGCCTACGTGCAGGCCTACAAAGACTTTACAACAGAATTGCGTTTGCGTTGTGGTCAACTCAAAATTGATCTGGTCGAGGCGGATTGTCAAAACGGATTTGGCGATGTACTCGAAGGGTACCTTCGTCAACGGTCCAAGCGATCCCGGTAACGTTGGGCCCAGGCGTCGACGCCAACGGCGCCAATAAGGAGGAGCGTGCCCCCATAAAAAGCAGGGGACATTTGTTCGCTGTTGCGGAACAGCAGCCAACCCAGAAAAATCCCGTACACCGGTTCCATGTTAACCGATAACACAAAACTAAAGGGATCAATACGACGCATCAGCCGAATGCTGGCCACAAAGGGATAACAGGTACAGACCAAGGCCAGCAGTCCCAACCAAAACCAATCGCTCACGGTTGGAATTTGCCAGGGCCATAGGGAGGTTGTGTTCGTCCCTTCCAGGCCGGGCAACATCGGACCCATTTGAGTTTCCAAAAGCATCCAAGCCGAAACCCCCAGCCAGCCCCCCAACATTTCCCAAAAGGCCACCCGAAGGGGTTCTTCAACCCGTGTAAAGCGGGCATTGATAATCGCAAACCAAGCCGCCAACAAGGCCGATAAGCAGGCAGTCCACCATGCGAAGGCCGGAAATTGCTGAACTCGGGTCAAAAGTAGCATGGCGACGAGCGCCACCATTGACAAAAGCCATTCTCGTAATGCGGGTTTCTTACCCGCATACAAAGCCTTGAGCATGCTGGCCCAAAACGAGGAGGTTGCCAAGCCGGCCAAGGTCAATGAAACATTGGAGATTCGAATCGCATGGTAAAATGTCACCCAATGGGCGGCAATGATGAGCCCGGTGGCCATCATGGGTAGAACGGTGGTGGTGGGCACGCGTAAGGGTACCCGGCGGTAGGCCGCCCAAGCCCCCAGAAATAATCCGGTGATCGCGACACGGTTCCAAACGAGATTGAGGGCCTCGACTTGAATCAACTTGCCCAAAATCGCCGTGAACCCCCAAATAAAGACAATAAAGTGCATTTCGGCCAGGGCCAGAACCTGGGAGCCTTTGGCAGGTAGGCTGAAGCCTTTTGACATTATGGTTAGGAATTTAGCGTGGGGCCTTTTGATAGAGGTAGGCTGTCGCCAAACCAAAGAGGAGGTTGGGTGTCCAAGCTGCTAACAACGGCGATAAATTTCCTTTGACGGCAAACGTGAGGCTAAATCGTTGCATAACAATAAACGCAAAACAAAGACCCAGCCCCCAACCCAAGGCCGGCCCCATCCCTCCTCGTTTTTTTTGGGTGGATAAACTGAGTCCCATCATCGTAAAGATCAGGGCCGAAAAGGGAATGGCAAGCCTTGAATAATGTTCCACCCAAAAAGCTTCGGTCGGCTCACTGCCTTTGCGTTCGAGTTCCCGAATCGTAGCCAATAACTCATGGCGATCCAACAAAAAGGCATCGGCGGCCAGCGAGGTTCCAAAGTCTTCGGGTCTGAAGCCTGTTTTTCGATAGAGGGTATCAAATTGACTTACCTTCATTTGATCGTTTTTCCAAGATTTCTGGGTCACCTGGGTGAGCATCCAGCACTGGCAAGATGCTTTCCAAACCAGACGTTCGGCGCTTAGTCGGTTGATTAACTGGCCCCCAACAAAGCGATCCATCGCCAATCGATAACCCGTGCTATCACCGTGTGAATACGATTCCAAATAGACCAGGCGACCGGGAGCTGTCTGCAAGTGCCTGTGCCTGGTATGGCTGTATCCCGGATCCCGGAGGTATTGGCTTTCGAAACGGATTCGGGCTCGGTTGGAAGGGGGTAAAACAAAATTGCTTAAAACGTAGTTGAGTCCACCAATGAGAAGGGCAGCCCCCAAGAAAGGCCTGCTAATTCGGCCAAAGGACCAACCTGCATTGAGTAATGTTATGATCTCATTGCGCTGTGCCAAACGCGCTCCCGTAAATATCACAGCGATGAATACGAACAGGGGACTCAGCAAATTGGCGTAATAGGGTATAAAGTGGACATAGTATTCATTCCAAACCTGGGACACCCCCAATGAATGCTTCAAGAACCCGTCAAGTTTCTCCGTTAGGTCAAATACAATGGCAATCAAAACAAACAGGCCCAGAGCCCCTGCATAATTGACCAGGTACATTCGCCCCAAATAGCGATCGATTTTTTTCACGTGGGGGGGGTGTATCAGGCTACTAGTCTAATTGGACAGGCCCAATTTGACGCATCAGTCGTTGAATTTTGGATGCCCGTCGTCGCAGGTAGGCCGTCGGTTGCGATGGATTGCGTTGGCGCGGATTGGGGAAGGCAGCGACCAAGAGGGCCGCTTCACGCTTGGTAAGCTTGGCAGCCGGCTTCTTGAAGTAATGCTGAGCCGCCGCCTCGGCCCCATAGATTCCTGGGCCCATCTCAATGCTATTGAGGTAAACCTCCATGATGCGCCGCTTGGGCCACAACCATTCGATGGTCAGGGTGAAATAAACCTCCAAGCCCTTGCGCAAATAATTCCGGGCTGGCCACAAAAAGACATTTTTGGCGGTTTGCTGCGAGATGGTCGATCCTCCAAGCTTTTGTTTCTTTCCGCTTTGATTCCGACGATACGCCTTTTGAATCGCTTCTAGGTCAAAGCCGTTATGGCTCATGAAGTGTTGGTCTTCGGCGGCAACGGCGGCCTGGACCAAATGAGGGGAAACCTCTTCCATAGGTACCCAATCCCTGTACCAACGATGGACCTGGCCAGGTTGAGGCTTCTCCAACAAACGCAAAACCATGAGAGGGGTCAGTGGGACCGGAATCCAACGGTAGAGAAGGGTAAGTCCCAGGGTACTCAACCACAAGACCAGCAGGAATCGAAGAATTTTCCCCAGCATGCACCAAAATTAAGCCTCTTGGCCTCGGGTAGCAAACAAACCCTTCGTCTGCGTTGTTTTTCAAAGTAGTTTAGCCCCATGAGAATGATTCACCGATGGACGAGGAAGCGCGCTTGGACCGTGTCTTTGATAATTCTGACTTCTTTAGGGCTGGGTTCTTATCTTTTTAGCTGTGTTCAAGCCGCCTCACCCCCCACCACAACAATGGATTTTTATCAATTAAAGGCCCTGGATCTCGAAGGCAAAACCGTCTCTTTCGATGCTTTTCGTGGCCGAAAGGTCTTGTTGGTCAATACGGCCACCGGTTGCGGACTGGCTCCCCAATTGAAGGACCTGCAAAATCTTCAGAATCGTTACAAAGGCCGATTGCTCGTGGTGGGTATTCCGACCAATGATTTTATCGGGCAGGAGCCCCTCAACGGGGCCCAAATTGGCGAACACTGCCTTCGCAATTACGGTGTTGAATTTTTGATGCTGGCCAAAGGGACCCACCGTGGGTCCAACAAGGATCCGGTGCTGGAATGGTTAACCTCCAAGCAACTCAACGGGGCCTTTTCCACCCGAATTTGGTGGAATTACCAGAAGTATCTGGTTGACGAAAAGGGTCGATTGGTCGATTGGTTTTTGCCATGGACATCGCCGAATTCATCGCGTTTGATTCGTCAAATCGAAAAGTCTTGAGGGAGACCACATTCCCTGGCCACGCCCCGGAATTCCGGGCAAAGGTCCAACGTAGGATT
The DNA here is from genome assembly GCA_903856555.1 of uncultured Bacteroidota bacterium. Taxonomy (GTDB): domain Bacteria; phylum Bacteroidota; class Bacteroidia; order UBA7662; family UBA7662; genus SYHX01. The sequence goes on along the minus strand of CAIOCC010000003.1, from coordinate 13,455 downwards.
CGTCAAGGTTGGGGTTTGGGCCTGGCTTCTTTGATTATGTTGGCCTGGGCTGGACTTCTTGTGGGGGGCTGTAGCGTCTCTTGGTCCTGGTCTGATCCTCTGTTATGGATTTTGATGGCCTTGCAAACCTTTTTGTTTACCGGACTTTTTATCACGGCTCACGATGCCATGCACGGGACGGTGAGCCATAGTCCCGCTTTGAATCGCCTCGTGGGCCGTCTCTGCCTGTGGGCTTTTGCCTTTAATTCATGGTCTCGAATGTTACCAGAACACCACCGACACCATCGCTTTGTAGGAACCGAGGAGGACCCCGATTTTGGCCCGCCGCGATTTTTTCCTTGGTTTTGGAAATTCATCTCGTATTACGTCCGTTGGACCCAGGTTTTGTTATGCGCTGTTTTGTTTAATTTGCTCAAAGCCAAGGGTGTTGACCCAACATCAATGCTCCAGTTTTACATCGTTCCGTCGATAGCGGGCCTGATGCAGCTTTTTTATTTTGGAACCTACCTTCCGCATTTGAGTGATCCAGCCAACGGCCTTGTTCCAGACAATGAACACCGGTCCAGGAGCCTGCCCACCAATCACCTCTGGGCCTTTTTGACCTGCTATTTTTTTGGGTACCATTGGGAGCACCACGAAGCCCCGGGTATTCCTTGGTGGCAGTTGTATCTAACCAAACATCATCCAAACGAACCTATCAATGAATCGCATTCCTAATTCGAAGCCTTTTTGGGGCCTGATCCTGCTGCTAATGGTCCTCTTGGGAGGGGCCGCACCAACAGCCTACGCCCAAAAGGGCAAAATCACCGGGAAGGTACGGGATGCCTTATCCGGGCAACCCATTGGTTTTGCCAACGTGGTTTTGGTGGGGACAACGCGCGGTACGACCACCAACGAGCAGGGCGTTTACACCATCGATGGCTTGGAGCGTGGTTTTTACAATGTGACGGTTTCTTTTCTCGGGTACAAGCCCAAGACCTTTTTTGAAATCCAGGTCAGCGATGCCCGCGTTGCCCTTTTGGATGTTGAATTGGAGAGCGATAGTCGCTTGCTGCAGGCGGTTGAAGTGCAGTCTTCGGCATTTTCGAGGACCGAAGAAAGCCCCCTCTCCTTGCGAAATATTGGAGTTGCTGAAATTCAACGCAATCCCGGCGGAAACCGGGATCTGTCCAAAGCCATCCAATCCCTGCCCGGGGTCTCATCGGGGGTTAGTTTCCGAAACGATATTGTGATCCGTGGGGGGGCTCCGAACGAAAATCGCTTCTTTTTGGATGGGGTCGAGGTCCCGGTCATCAATCACTTTGCAACCCAAGGGAGTTCCGGGGGGCCGGTCGGGATTATCAATGTCGACATGATTCGGGAGGTTGATTTTTACTCCGGGGCCTTTCCTGCCAACCGGGGGAATGCCCTCAGCTCGGTCTTTGAATTTCGACAAAAAGATGCCCGTACCGATCGGGCTGCCTTCCGTTCCATCGTAGGCGCCAGCGATATAGGGCTGATTGCCGAAGGTCCCCTGGGCCCCAAAACATCCTACGTGGTTTCGGCCCGTCGAAGCTATTTGCAGTTTTTATTCTCCGCGATAGGACTCCCGTTCTTACCAACCTTTAATGGATTTCAGGCCAAAATCAAACACCGGATTGATGATCGCAATGAAATTTATTTTGTAGGGTTAGGGGCCATCGATCAATTTCAATTGAATACATCCCTCAACCTCAGTTACGATCCGGCATTGAACCCCAAAGTGGATACGGAACTTGTTGATCAGCAACGATATATATTGGGTTATTTGCCTGTGACGACCCAATGGAATTATACCAATGGTTTGGTTTACAAGCATTTTGCAAAATCGGGTGTGATGACGTTTGTGCTGAGTCGGAATATGCTCAACAATGTTCAATACAAGCATCTCAATAACAACGAGGACAGCCTTCGACTTCAGGATTACGAGTCCCAAGAAAGCGACAATCGTTTTCGCTTTGAGCATCAGTTACGCAGCCGTTCGGGGCTCAAGGTATCCTACGGCCTCAGCTTGGAGCGTTCTCGTTACGCCGTCCGAAACGAGTCCAAGGAATTGGTGGCCGATAGTGCATCCGGGGCTGGGGCTGTCCAATTGGTCAGTCGCCGCTTTGAGTCGGAATTACGATTTAACCGCATGGGTCTTTTTGGGCAGGTTTCCAAATCGTATTTTGGGAGTCTCTTGGTCACCAGTGCCGGGTTGCGCTTGGATGCCTGCGATTGGGCGCCCTCCACTTCTCGCTTGTTCGAGCAGTTTTCGCCGAGGCTTTCGTTATCCTATAATTTTGCCCCCCGCTGGACCTTGAATGCCAACACCGGCATGTATTATCAACTGCCCGCCTACACCTTGTTGGGCTTCAAAACATCCACCGACGGTGAATTCGTGAATCGTAACAACGGGCTTCGATTTATGGGCAGTGATCATTGGGTTGCGGGTGTGGAGTACTTTGGAGGCAAGACCTTTCGGGCGACCCTGGAGTCCTTTTACAAAGGCTATTCCAACGTGCCCGTTTTGCAGGATCGGGGGATTAGTTTGGCCAATTTGGGGGCCGATTTTGGGATCATCGGAAACGAGCCCGCGCGTTCGGAAGGTTCCGGCAAGACCTATGGCCTGGAACTGTTGTTGCAACAAAAACTTAACAAGGGTTTTTACGGAATTATGGCCTTGACCTGGGTTCGTTCGCTCTTTGAAAATCGGATTGGCAGTGGTTTGCCTTCAGCCCCCACGCCCTCGGCCTGGGATAATCGCTGGTTATTAACCCTGACAGGCGGCAAGATTTTTGCCAAAAACTGGGAGATTGGGATGAGGTACCGTTACGTGGGAGGAACTCCGTTCACGCCTTTTGATTCAAGTTCTCTGCGCAAAGTTATTTGGGATCAACTGGGTCGGCCTTTCTTGGATTATACCCGTCTCAATGCCAACCGGAGCGGTGCGACCATGCAATTGGACATTCGGGTGGATCGCAAATGGGAATTCAAAGGCTGGGCCCTGAACCTCTACTTGGATATCCAAAACGCGTTGAATCAGCAGACCCAAGGCCCGTCCTTCTTGGTAGCAGATCGGGATCGGGTGACAGGGGCCTTGGTGAGCGATCCCTCGGATCCCAGTCGTTACCGCGCTTCCAACATTCCCAACACAGCCGGACAATTGTTGCCGACGGTGGGGGTCATTGTTGACTTTTAGGAGGTCGGTTCCAAGGCGAAAATTCTTGGGCTTCCCGAAGGGTTTCCTCCCAATTCCCGCGAAAGGTCAGGGCTCGATCGTCGATATAAATCTCGGCCATGGGTTTGCCAAAACCCCAGATACGATCGTAGGGTATCTTGTGTTCTTCCAGCCAAGTTTTCATGGCTAGTTCCTGATCTTTGAATTGTTCCTTGTGGTAAAGTTTGTTACTGCGGGTCGAGTAGATGTAGATTTTCCATCCTTGGGCCTTCATGGCCTCCAAGGCTTCTCGGCTTCCTGCCACCGGGGGATCGTAGATACGGCCATCTTGCCAGCCTTGGCTGTAGCCGTGGAGTACGCCGTCAAAATCAATTGCAACTGTCATAGGTTCGGTTTTTGGCGATGGTTTAGGCCCAAAAATAGGGATTTTGGAGGGGTCTCGTCGGTATCTTTGAAACATGAGCGAGCGCGCACCCCATGGCAGTTCTCATCCGCATCACCACGAATCGGTCTTGCACCGAACCGATAACGGAATGCCAACCTCCCTGTCCAAGTACATGGGTGAATTGGTCTACGGGGGTATTGACGGTTCGGTAACCACCTTCGCCGTGGTATCGGCCGCAGCGGGGGCCGGTTTGTCGACGGCTGTTATTTTGATCCTGGGTTTGGCCAATTTGGTTGCGGATGGTTTCGCCATGAGCGTGGGGGCCTATCTCAGCAAAAAAACCGAACGGGATCATTACCGCAAACAACGAGCGATCGAGGCCTGGGAGGTTGATCACCTCCCCGAAAAAGAAAGAGAGGAAATCCGTGAAATATACCAGTCCAAAGGCTTTGAAGGGGAACTGCTTGAACAAGTGGTGAATACCATCACCGCGGACAAGGAGCGCTGGATCGAAGTCATGATGAAGGAGGAATTGGAAATGATGGAAGACACCAGATCCCCCCTGGCCTGTGGTGCAGCGACCTTTGCTTCGTTTTTGATGGTCGGAACTATTCCCTTGTTGACGTTTGTGACCCATGCTCTATGGAACCCTTCCGAACTCCATCATCCAGCTAACTTGTCCTTGTTTTGGGTGGCCTCGGCCTTGACTTCTGCGGGATTTCTAGGGATTGGTTGGCTCAAGAGTCGGGTTACTGCCCTGACACCCTGGCGCAGCATGAGCGAAACCTTGATCCTTGGTTCCTTGGCTTCGGCCCTTTCCTTTGTGGCTGGTTTTGTTCTCGAAAGATGGCTAGGCACCTGAACCCTCTAAATTCCGTGTTATGATACCCGTTTTTTTGTCCACCAAGGCCAACCCATCCACCGCATCGGCCTTGGTTTTTGAGAACGTGAAGGCTTTGCGTTCAACAGCAGCTCCTGAATGGCAATCGGTTCTCGAGCATGTGGCCTATCCCGAAGGGGAATGGGTGCAGGTGGTTTTGGCGCCTGCGGCCGTTTGGGTTTATGTGTTGAAGGAGCAGAAGGCCTCTTATGGGATGGATGCCCTGCATCGCCGCGATGAAGCCCTGCGAATGGCGGGATACCGGTTGGAGCGTTTGTGCCGGGCTCACAAAATCAAGACCCTGAAAACCAGCACAGAAGTAGGCGTGGATGCCCATCTTGCCTTGATGGAAGGCTTGTGCCTGGCTTCGTATCGCTTTGATCGTTACCGCAAAAAGCCCAAGGAAGGTTGGCCGGCGCCTTTGCGCATTCATGCCGAAAACCTGCCTCAAAATCGTCTTCAAGAGCTTATCGAAGTTTCCAAGGCTGTTTTCACGGCCAGGGATTGGGTGAATGAACCTCAGTCTGCCTTGGGTGCGATCGAATTGGCCCAAGCTTTTCAAAGATCCGGTCGTCAATACGGGTTCAAGGTGACGGTTTGGAACGAAGCGAGAATCCGCAAGGAGGGCATGGGGGGGCTCTTGGCCGTCAACCAGGGTTCGGTACGGCCTCCGACCTTCACAGTGATGGAATACAAACATCGAAATGCACCGGTCGGTTCACCGGTCGTTTTGGTTGGCAAAGGAGTGGTTTACGATACCGGCGGTCTCAGCCTCAAACCGACCCCCGGAAGCATGGATACCATGAAATGTGACATGGCCGGGGCGGCAGCTGTTGGAGCGGTCATGCAGGCGGTGGCTGCGAACCAATTGCCCTTGCATGTTGTCGCCTTGGTTCCGGCCACGGACAATCGCCCTGGTGGCGATGCGTATGCCCCGGGCGATGTCATTCGGATATCGGACGGAACCACGGTGGAAGTTTTGAACACGGATGCGGAGGGGCGGCTAATTCTGGCGGATGCCTTGCATTATGCCAAGCGTTTCAAGCCTTCGCTGGTCTTGGATTTGGCTACGTTGACAGGTTCCGCTGTCATGGCCCTGGGTAGTCAGGGCACCCCCTGCATGGGGACGGCGGATACGGGGTTGATTTCGACCTTGTTGGAGGCCGGCATGGCCACCTATGAGCGCCTTGTGCCTTTGCCATTGTGGGACGAATACGGGGATATGATTCGGACGCCGGTCGCGGACCTCAAGAATATCGGGGGCCGAGAAGCCGGGGCCATCACCGCGGCCAAGTTTTTGGAGCATTTTACCGATTACCCTTGGGTGCATTTGGACATTGCCGGTCCGGCCTTTTTGGATAAAGAAAGCGGTTACCGGGGCAAGCACGCGACCGGCCACGGTGTTCGCCTTTTGTATGCATTTTTGCGTGCTCGTTCCGCCGCCTCCAAGGCCCCTGTCAAGGGGCGTTCCACGGCTCGCAGGTCGGTCAAAACCAAATCCTCATGAACCTACCGGTATTGGCAATTAGCAGTGGAGACCTGAACGGGGTGGGTTTGCCCTTGCTGCTCAAGCTATTTTCGGACCCCCGCATGCTGAACCGTTGCACCCCTGTTTTGTATGCATCGGGTCGAGTTGTAGGGTTTTACCGCAAAGAATTGGGTTTGCAGGACTGGAATTACCAAATTGTTGCGGATGCATCCCAGGCCCAGCCTCGCAAATTCAACTTGGTGGTTTGTTGGCAAGATGATTTGAATCTGCGCCCCGGCGAATCCGATCCGACTTTGGCGCGATACGCCGAAATCTCCCTGCGAAGGGCCACCGAAGAATGCCTCCAAGGCAAAGCCGCGGGTTTGGTGACCTTGCCTATTGACAAAAACCTCATGCAGTCCGAGACCTTTCGCTTTGCTGGTCATACCGAATTCCTGGAAGCTGCGGTCCGCGAGGGTCTTCCGAACGCCGCCAAGGCCCGTTCCTTGATGTGGATGGTGGCGGATCATCTGCGCGTTGCGACCCTCACCGGGCATGTCCCCTTGCAGGAAGTCCCTGCCCGAATCCAGGCGGATGCCCTGCGGGCCAAAATCAACGACATGCAGGCCTCTCTTAAGCTGGATTTTGGAATCTCCAAACCTCGAATCGCTGTTCTTGGGCTCAATCCCCATGCCGGGGATGGGGGCTTGCTGGGTAGGGAAGAGGCCGATATTTTGATCCCAACCCTGCGTCAGATGCGGGATGATGGCCTCTTGGTTTTTGGTCCATACGGGGCCGATGGGTTTTGGGGCACCGGCTCCTACAGCCGTTTTGACGCCGTACTGGGCATGTACCACGATCAGGTCTTGATTCCCTTCAAAACCTTGGCTTTTGAGCAAGGGGTGAATTTTACCGGGGGCCTTCCGATCGTGCGTTGCTCCCCGGACCATGGCCCTGCCTTTGATAAAGCAGCCCTGCGCAAGGCCGATCCATCCTCCCTGCTGCACGCGATTTATGCCACGGTGGACCGAATTCGGACTCGATCGGACCAAGAGGATTTGGAGAAAAACGCCCTCAAAAGGGGGCCAAAACCCAAAGAGCTCGAGCAATCGGAGGAAAACTAGGGCAAAATCCCCTTGTTTTTCGTATTTTTGCGGCCCAACCATGAAAACCGCTCAACCCTTGTCCGCCTTTGATATTGCGCTGACTTCCCTGCCCAACGGGGAGCACCGCTTCCAGTATCACCTGGATGGGGATTTTTTTGAGCTTTTTGAGGCTTCTTTGATCAAAAAGGCCGATATCAAAGTGGATTGCACCTTGGTTCGGCAGGGAAATCGCATCGATTGCCGGGTGGTGTCCAACGGTTCCATGGACCTGCCATGCGATCGCTGCCTGGAGTCTTTGGCATGGCCCGTTGATGACACCTCTGTTATGGTGGTTCAGTTGACAGAGAGCCCCGCTGAATCCACCGATGAAATTCTTTACCTGCCGCTGGGGGAAACCCGCCTCAATTTGGCGCATTACTTCTACGAAAACATTCACTTGCATCTCCCTCTGAGGGCTGTTTGTGGTGAATCCGGTCTTCCTTGCAAAGCCCCCGAGGGTTTTGAGGCCCTGGCCAACCAAACAGCTTCCGCAACCAATACCGGCACGGATGCAACCGATCCCCGCTGGGAACAACTCAAACAAATCAATTTTTCTTAAGCCATGCCAAATCCAAAACACCGCCACTCCAGAAGCCGTCGTGACAAGCGCCGTGCCAACGACCACGCTGCCGTCGCCACGTTGGCTACCTGTCCCACGACCGGTCAGCCCCATTTGTTTCACCGTGCGCATTGGTTCGAAGGGAAGATGTATTACAAAGGCAAAGTCGTTATTGATACACAGGCCTAACCCGAACCGGTAGGCATGGCCCCCCATACCACGCTTGGGCCTCGAGCGGCCATTACAGGCGTCCACGCCTGGGTTCCGCCTCATGTGGTGACCAATCAGGATCTGACGCGGTACATTGATACCACGGACGAGTGGATTTATACCCGTTCCGGAATACGGGAGCGTCGCTGGCTTAACGACGACACCCTGGCCACGTCCGACATGGCGGTGGAGGCCGTACGCGGTCTTTTGATCAAAAAGAACCTGCAGCCTACCGATATCGATTTGTTGATCTGTTGCACGGCAACGCCCGATATGTTGTTTCCGGCGACGGCCAACATTATTACAGACAAAGTTGGAGCAGTGAATGCCGTCGGTTACGACTTATCGGCCGCTTGCTCGGGTTTTCTATATGGATTGAGCACGGCCACAGCCTTTGTGGAATCGGGTCGTTTTCGGCGGATTGTGGTGGTAGGGGCCGATAAAATGACCTCTATCCTCAACCTTGAGGACCGGGCCACCGCCTTCTTGTTTGGGGACGGGGCCGGCGCGGTTTTGGTGGAACCCAACACCGAAGGCCTGGGTGTCATGGACTTTTTGCTCAAAAGCGATGGTTCGGGCCGCAATTACCTCTACCAGAAAGCAGGAGGCTCCCTGAATCCTTCTTCGCATCGCAGCGTTGATGCCCGCGAACACTTTGTACACCAAGAAGGCAAGACCGTTTTTAAGTTCGCCGTTACCGGCATGGCCGATGTGGCTGCCGAAATCATGGAAAGGAACGGGCTGACCGCAGACGATATCGCTTGGTTGGTGCCGCACCAGGCCAACAAGCGCATTATCGACGCGACCCGGGATCGGGCCGGCCTACCGGAATCCAAGGTGATGGTCAACATCGATCGTTACGGCAACACCACCAATGCCACCATACCCCTCTGTTTATGGGAATGGGAAAAGCAACTTCACCCCGGAGACAATCTCATTCTAGCGGCCTTTGGCGGCGGCTTCACCTGGGGCTCGATTTGGCTCAAATGGGCCTATGAAACAACCAATTAACTCCTCATTCTCGTAATAAACCGATCTTTTTTATGGCATCCACCTCCGAATTTCGCAACGGCCTTTGTCTCAAGTTCAACAACGACATCTACCAAGTCGTTGAATTCCTTCACGTGAAGCCCGGCAAAGGAGCAGCCTTTGTACGCTCCAAGCTCAAAAGTTTGACCAACGGTCGGGTCCTCGAAAATACCTTCCCAGCCGGTGCCAAGATCGACCCGGTGCGGGTGGAAACCAGGGAATACCAGTTTCTCTACAAGGACGATATGGGTTACCATTTTATGGACGCCGAGTCTTTTGAACAGAATTCTTTGGAAGAGTTCAAAATCAATGCCCCCCAGTTTTTGAAAGAAGGAGCCGTTTGCCTTGTTTTGGTCAATACCGAGGATGAGTCGGTTTTGACCTGCGAATTGCCCCACCATGTTGAAGGAACGGTGACCTACACCGAACCGGGCCTGCGCGGGGATACGGCATCGGGTACAGCCCTCAAAGCCGCTGTCATTGACGAAGGCCCAACGGTGCAGGTTCCTCTCTTTGTGAATCAGGGCGATAAAATCAAAATCGATACCCGGACCGGCGATTATGTAGAGCGCGTCAAGTAGTTTAGCCCAAACCCTCGTTGTTTAATTCTAAAAAGCTAACCCAATGGAAATCAAAGAAATTCAGGAATTGATTCGTTTCGTGGCCAAATCCGGGGTTTCCGAAGTGGAAATCGATAAGGAAGGTTTCAAAATTCATATCAAAACGGGTGCCCAGGCTCCGACCGCTATGGTTATGGCCCCTCCCATGGTACAGCCCCAGGTTCTTGCGACTCCAGTTGTTATTGATACGGCCCCTACGGCCTCGGCCCCTGCGGCCGCTCCCGTAGCCCCTGCCGGTACCCCGGTGAAGGCGCCGATGGTTGGAACCTTTTACCGTTCAGCTGGCCCTGACAAGGAACCCTTCGTGAAGGTCGGGGACCGGGTCCAAAAGGGTCAAACGATTTGCATCATCGAAGCGATGAAATTGTTTAACGAGATTGAAGCCGAGATTAGTGGCACCGTCGTCGATATCCTTATCGAAAACGCCAAGCCGGTTGAATTTGATCAGCCCTTGTTTGTGGTGGCCGAGGATTAATCCTGTGCCCTGATAGGCAACCTTAACCAAATTAGACCCCTTGTTCAAGAAAATCCTGATCGCCAATCGTGGCGAAATAGCCCTGCGAATTATTCGCACCTGCAAAGAAATGGGCATCAAAACCGTGGCTGTTTATTCGACGGCGGATCGCGAAAGCTTGCATGTTCGTTTTGCGGACGAAGCGGTTTGCATTGGTCCACCTCGTTCCTCGGATTCCTATCTTAACATTCCTCAAATTCTGGCGGCTGCCGAAATCACCAACGCGGATGCCATCCATCCGGGGTATGGTTTTTTGTCAGAGAACGCCAAATTCGCCGAGGTTTGTCGGGACTATAACATCAAATTTATCGGACCCACCCCTGAATCGATTCGGGCCATGGGCGACAAAATCACCGCCAAGGAGACCATGAAAAAAGCAGGGGTCCCTACCGTGCCTGGGTCGGATGGTCTCTTGGGCTCTGAGAGCGAAGCTCTTAGCCTGGCGACCGAAATTGGTTACCCAGTCATCGTCAAAGCGACCGCAGGCGGAGGCGGGCGGGGAATGCGTGTTATTTGGAAAGCAGAAGAGCTGGTGCCCGCCATGGAGTCGGCTCGAATGGAGGCTGCGGCCGCCTTTGGGAACGATGGTCTGTACATGGAAAAGTACATTGAAGAACCCCGCCATATCGAAATTCAAGTGGTCGGCGATCAATTTGGCAAGGCCTGTCATCTAAGCGAAAGGGATTGTTCCATTCAACGCCGGCATCAGAAATTGATTGAGGAGTCGCCTTCTCCGTTTATGACCGATGAACTGCGTGAACGCATGGGAGAAGCCGCGGTCCGTGGTGCCCTCGCAGTGAATTACGAAGGCGCCGGTACCATCGAATTCTTGGTGGACAAGTACCGGAACTTTTATTTCATGGAGATGAACACCCGTATCCAGGTGGAACATCCCGTCACCGAGGAAGTTATTGACTACGATTTGATCAAAGAACAAATCAAAGTCGCGGCTGGTATTCCGATTTCCGGAAAAAACTACATCCCCAACATGCACGCGATCGAGTGTCGCATCAATGCGGAGGATCCCTACAACGATTTCCGTCCATCCCCCGGCCGGATCACTACTTTGCATGTCCCTGGTGGTCACGGGGTTCGGGTGGATACTCACATTTATTCGGGATATGTTATACCGCCCCATTACGATTCCATGATTGCCAAGCTCATCACCGTGGCCCAAACCCGGGAAGAAGCCATTGCGACCATGGAGCGGGCTCTTTCGGAGTTTGTGGTCGAAGGCATCAAAACCACCATTCCCTTTCATCTCCAAATGCTCAAAGACCCCAATTTCATTGCGGGTCAATTCAACACCCAGTACCTCAATACATGGAAAATGCAATAGATACCGGGGCTCCGGTCCAGGTTTTTGCCGAGTCAACTCCCAACCCGTCGGTCATCAAATTGATCACCAACCGGGCCCTGTTGCCCGGTCATTTGCTGGAGGTCAATCGGAACCAACTTAGTTCGTTGAGCCCCTTGGCTACGGGCCTATTGGAGTTTCCCTATCTGTCCTCGGTGATGATTTCCAATCATTTTGTTTCCTTGACCCGGGGAACCGATGAAGATTGGTCCGAATTGATTCCTGTTTTCAGGGACTTTATGATGCATTACCTCAATGCCGGTCTGCCCATTGTCGACCAGACGAATTGGATGCAGGAATCGCATCGTTATACCCTCGATGCAGCCTTTGTCGCATCCGTCGACACGACATCGGGGAGCGTCGAAGGGGCGCCTACCAACGGAATCCTGGAGGCCAAAATCGACGAAATTTTGCGTGATTATATACAGCCTGCGGTGGAGCAGGACGGAGGAGCCATCCAGTTGAAGTCGTTTGACCCAGTCACCGGGCAGGTTCGAGTGGTATTGCGTGGAGCATGCAACGGTTGTCCCTCGTCTTCCTTGACGCTCAAGGCAGGGATCGAGAATCTATTGAAGCGCATGGTTCCGGAGGTTCGAGAAGTCGTGGCCGATTAAACCATGGCGTTTCGGATCCCCCTCGCTTTTTACCAAAGCCTGCAGGACCGTTGGGGCCCGGATGAATTCGAACTAAAGGCATCGTTGCAACACCCTTCTGTTTGGCAGAAGGAGTGGGAGGGTTCCCATCCATTGACAGCCCAAGTCCCGTGCTTTAGCCATTCAAGCGTAGCCCCTTACCGATCCGGGACGTCCGAATCCGGTGTCCCCGGCGAGTTGGAACCACCCAGACCCGGTGGTTGGGCGGTGGGTTCGTGGATTTCACTGCAAGGGATCCATCCCTCGAAATGGAACCAGTCTTTGGTGGAGGCGGTGACCTCCGGTGTGGATGCTGTTGGTTTGAGGGGGCCTTGCCCAAGCTATTCCGATTTTTTGGCAGCTTCTTCGGGGATCGAGTGGAATTATTTGCGTTTGGATTTCCGGGACTGGGATTACGAACAAGCTTTGAGCTTGTTAAAACAATGGGCGACTGATCACCAAAGGCCCACGGATGCTTGGCAGGTTCAGGGGGGGCTGTGGGGAAGCGCTTCGTTGTTAGAGGCCCAAACCGAAGAAGATTTCCGGTCTTGCATGCGTCGATCTATGGAAACCGCCCTTCGCCTGCAGGCCGAATGGCCGTTGGCGAGCCCCGTGCTGTTGCGTGCAACGGACTTGGAGGGTCGAGGGTTGGAATCAACCACGGTTTTGGCCCTGCTGTTGGCCTTGGCTGCGGAGTGGCTGGAGGAGGCTCGTCAGACCCCCACTGGATTGCAATTCCCGGTGGCGCTTGAGTGGAATCCGGGTACTTTGTTTATGCAAGAGATCGCTTTGCAAAGTGTCGCCAAGAAGGCCCTCGCCGCCTTGTGCATGGATCGAACCTCTTATCGTTGCTTGTCGGTTTATCGTAACAATGCCCCGCACCTTCCGACGGCCAACGACGATGCAGATCGATTGCTTCAAATGACAACGACCACGCTCTCGGCGGTTCTTGGCGGAGCCGATACAGTTTTTTTGCCCGAATTGGTCGGGGAATTGCAGGGCGTTGGACCGGAAGACCTCCGTCGCTTACCGCGCAATGTTCAACTGTTGTTACGCGATGAGGCCTCTCTGGCTCAAGGCCTGCATTTGGCCGCAGGATCGGGGACTGTTCAGGACTTGGAACGGGCCGCCTGGGCCGAAGTTCGAGCCGCTCTACGCCAAATTGAAGCAAGCGGTGGCGTATGGTCCTGGTGGCAGGCCAGAACATCGGGTGGGTCCGCCCTGAAGCCCCAATCGTCACCTGTTTTGGAAAATCCATTGCGCCATGAACAATGGTCTGCGATGGACCACCTCTTGGATCAACCCCCGTCTGCCTTGCCAGCTGCTTGGGAGGCCGGGGTTCCACCATTTTTGCGCGGGCCTTACGCCACCATGTATCTTCAAAGACCGTGGACCATTCGCCAATACGCTGGTTTTAGCACGGCAACGGAGTCCAATGCCTTTTATAAGCGCAATTTGGCAGCCGGCCAAAAAGGGCT
>CAIOCC010000002.1 GCA_903856555.1 uncultured Bacteroidota bacterium | reverse complement strand
GGTTTTCTCTTGGCACTCTCTCCGGCCTTGACGCTGTTTTCGTTTTTGGTTCTGCCCATCTCTGGTTGGTTTATTGGCTTGTTAACCCGTCGCTTGCGTCGGGATTCGGGCAACAGCCAAGATCTTTTGGGGTCTTTTTTGTCGCGACTAGAAGAAACGATCAGCGGTATTCGGATTGTCCGCATAAGCAATGCTTCCGGCTTCATGTCGGATCGTTTTGATGCTCTCAACAAAGGATACGCTCTGTTGTTACGAAAGATATTTGACCGCCGCGATTTGGCCAACCCCGTTTCGGAGGCGTTGGGTGTCATGGCGGTTTTGAGTATTCTTTATTTTGGGGGAACCTTGGTCATCGAACAACGTAGTTCGTTGTCGGCTAGTGAGTTCATTGCATATATTCTCTTGTTTTCTCAATTGTTACCCCCCGTCAAATCGCTGGGGGCGGCCTATACCAATGTCCAAAAAGGCCTTGCATCTGCCCGCCGTGTTTTTGCACTTTTGGATCAGGTACCGCAGGTGGTCGATCGTCCCCATGCCAAGCCTTTGGACGATCTCAAAGTGGGTTTGGAATTTCAAAATGTGAGTTTTCGCTACGGCGACGCTTGGGTTCTTCGGGATCTGAGTTTTGATTGTCGTCAGGGGGAAACGGTTGCCTTGGTAGGGGTCTCCGGTTCGGGTAAGTCCACGGTGATGGATTTGATCAGCCGATTTATAGAGCCGCAGGAAGGGCGTATTTTGGTCGATGGCCAAGAGCTTGCCTCGGTGCAAACGGATTCTTGGCGGGCGTTGATAGGTTTGGTTGGGCAGGAGAATTTGCTTTTTAACGATACCGTCAAGGCGAACATTGCCTTTGGCGATGAATCCCCCGATATGGCCAGAGTTCAAGAGGCCGCCAAGGCCGCGAACGCTCATGGTTTTGTGTCTGGGATGGAGGAGGGTTACGAGACCTCGTTGGCGGAGCAGGGATCCCGTTTGAGCGGTGGGCAACGGCAGCGCATCGCCATTGCCCGGGCGCTCTACCGCAACCCCCGACTCTTGTTGCTGGACGAAGCGACCTCTGCGTTGGATTCAGTGGCTGAGCAGGAGGTCCAGGAGGCCTTGCAGGCCCTGATGAAAGGACGAACCACCTTGGTCGTGGCCCATCGCCTGAGCACCATCCAAAAAGCCGACCGGATTGTGGTGCTCGAAAAAGGCCACAAGGTCCAAGAAGGCACCCACGAGCAATTGATGGCCCAGGAAGGGGTTTATCGTCGATTGGTCGAATTGCAGATGCGGGCCTAGGGTGTATTTTTGGAATCGCTTCATCGAAACCCTTCCGCTATGGCCGCTAAATACACCGAAGATAACATTAAATCACTCGATTGGCGAGAGCATATACGGCTGAGGCCGGGGATGTACATTGGCAAATTGGGGGATGGATCGGCGTACGATGATGGGGTCTATGTATTGATCAAAGAAATTATTGACAATTGCATTGATGAGCATGTGATGGGTTTTGGTAAATCCGTTGAAATCGAAATGGGACGGGAAAGCGTGCGCATTCGAGATTATGGCCGTGGGATTCCTTTGGGCAAATTGGTGGATTGTGTATCGCGCATTAATACCGGTGGTAAGTACGACGGCGAAGCCTTCACCAAATCGGTTGGCTTGAACGGAGTGGGAACCAAGGCGGTCAATGCCTTGAGCAAAAGTTTTGTGGTTCAATCGTTTAGGGATGGTTTAAGTCGCAAGGCAGGCTTTGCCCAGGGTTTGTTATTGGAAGAATCCAAGGACCTACCGACCAACGAGAAGAACGGAACCTTGGTTGACTTTGTTCCGGATGGAGAGATTTTTCGGAATTTTCATTTTATCCACGAATTCATTGAGGAACAGCTGTGGAATTACGCTTACCTCAATGCGGGGCTGAGTCTTTACCTCAACGGCAAGAAGTTTTTTTCGAAGGACGGCTTGTTGGATCTTTTGGTTCGTAAGGCCCCTGCGGATGCGATTCGCTATCCTGTCATTCACCTCAAAGGAGACGATATTGAATTGGCCTTTACCCACGGTGAACAATACGGCGAGGAATATTATTCCTTCGTGAACGGTCAGTACACGACCCAGGGGGGTACGCATTTGGCGGCTTACCGCGAGGCCTTGGTGAGGACCATTCGGGAATTTTACAAAAAGGATTTTGATGCCTCCGATGTCCGGGGCTCCATCATTGGTGCTATTAGCCTGCGGGTTCAGGAGCCTGTTTTTGAGTCGCAGACCAAAACCAAGTTGGGATCCCAGCACATGGCCCCGGGTGGTGCTCCGCTCCGCTCCTTTGTCGGAGATTTCATCAAAAGGGAACTGGATAATTACCTGCACAAGCACCCGGCGGTGGCCGATGCCTTGCTCAAAAGAATCACCCAGAGCGAGCGGGAACGCAAGGACATGGCCGGAATCAAGAAGCTGGCCAACGAGCGGGCCAAAAAAGCCAACCTGCACAACCGCAAATTGAGGGATTGCCGACTGCATTACAACGAGGGCCGCAACGAGGGCCATTACAACAGCACCCTTTTTATAACGGAGGGGGACTCGGCGAGCGGTAGCATCACCAAGGCTAGGCAGGTCGAAACCCAGGCGGTATTTAGCCTACGGGGCAAGCCTTTGAATTGTTACGGTCTCAAGAAGAAAGTGGTTTACGAGAACGAGGAATTTAATTTGTTGCAACATGCCCTGAATATCGAAGAGGGCTTGGAAAATCTTCGCTACAACCGGGTAGTTATTGCGACGGATGCGGATGTGGACGGAATGCACATACGACTTTTGTTAATGACTTTCTTTTTGCAGTTCTTTCCGGATTTGGTAAGGGACGGCCATTTGTATATCCTTGATACCCCTTTGTTTAGGGTTCGTAACAAACAAGAAACGATTTATTGTTACAGTGAATCCGAGAAGC
>CAIOCC010000001.1 GCA_903856555.1 uncultured Bacteroidota bacterium | reverse complement strand
TTGAGTGATCAAGTATCCTCGAGTCTTATCAAACCCCTGGTTCAAAGAGACCGACCTTGCCGACACCCGTTGACCGCTGCCGAATGCCAAATCCGGGTGACTTGCGGTTCGGGTTATGGTTTTGTATCATCCCACGCAGCCAATCATTTTGCCTTGGCTTGGGCGCTGGGATGGGCGCTGCGTGCCCGTTGGGGCAAGGCCGGGCTGTGGATTGGTTCGGTATGGGCCGGGCTTGTTTGCATCGCCCAAATTCGAGTAGGGGTTCATTTTCCAGGCGACGTATTGGTAGGAGCCCTGATTGGTTTATTTTGTGCATCGGTAGCCCTTCTTTTGCGTCGGGAAGGCTGAACACGCATCCCTCCTAGCCCATCATCCATTGCCTATGAATTCTCTGTTTGCTGTCGGTTTAGCCCTGCTTGCCTCCGGACTTATCGGAGGATGGCTCGCCATCGGAGGCAGAGTCCACGGCTCGCCCGCCGTTTTTCGTTGGTTGTTAACCTTTTGCGGCGGCCTTTTGTTCAGCACCGCCATCCTGCACCTGCTCCCGGAGGTCCTTTCTTACGGTCATCCCAACGAAAATCTCTGGTTGCTTGCCGGCTTTTTTATGCAGTGGATGCTCGAGAAGTTCTCAGCAGGCATTGAACACGGGCATCTGCACAGCGGTCACGATCATCATTGCGATCATCCGATTCACCCAATGGATGACGATTCAACCCAACACCGGGATTCATCGGCCCAGGGAGGTTCCTTTCGGGTGGGTTCGGTTCGCTATTGGGGTCTTATCCTCAGCCTTTCCCTGCACGGTTTGGTGGAAGGACTTCCTTTGGCAGGTTCGGCCAGCCTCCGAGGCTCGGCTACTTTTTGGAGTCCACTTTTGTTAGGAATTTTGTTGCACAAGGCCCCCACCACTTTTGCGTTGACCGCCTTGATGATCCAAGAAAAGGCCCGACCCCTGCTGATTTGGGTTTCGGTGATCGTGGTCGCTTCGATGACCCCGCTCGGCATGTTACTGGGCCAAAGCATGGGCCAGGCCGGAGAAGGCAGTCGAGAGATATTGCACGCGCTGATGGCCTTGGCAACGGGTTCCTTTCTTCAGATTGCCTCCACCATCCTTTACGAAAGCAGTCAAAATCATCGCCTCAAGCCTTGGCAAGCCATCGGTGCCCTCTTGGGTGCTTTGGTAGCCTATGCCATGGGTCATGGCGCCTAAGTTTATTCCATCACCCCTACCAAAAAATTCACGATCATGTTCCAAGAAGATACCCTCAAAGACCGGCATATCCTCGTGACCGGTGGCGGCAGCGGACTGGGGTTGGCCATGGCCACCTACTTCCATCAGTTGGGTGCGCATGTGGCCCTATGCGGTCGACGGCCCCAACCGCTTCAGGAAGCAGCCGATGCCATTGGGGAGAGGGCTGTTGCAATCCCCTGCGATGTCAGGGACCCGGAACAAGTACGCGCCATGTTTGACGAGTTAACCCGTCGTTGGGGCGTGGTGGACGGTTTGGTCAACAACGCGGCCGGGAATTTTTTGTCCGCGTCGGAAGACTTGAGTCCTAACGCCTTCAATGCCGTTGTGGATATTGTTCTCAAAGGGACTTTTCACTGCACCCTTGAATTTGGGCAACGAATCATCGCAGCCGGTACGCCTTCCAGCAATGTGATAAATATCGTTACCACGTATACCGAGACCGGGTCATCGTTCGTACTTCCATCGGCCTGTGCCAAAGCGGGTGTCCTGGCCATGACCAACAGCCTGGCCGTTGAATGGTCCACCTACGGTATTCGGCTCAACGCCATTGCTCCCGGTCCCTTTCCTACCGAAGGCGCTTGGTCTCGCCTGATGCCCGACCCTTCGATTGAGGAGAGCTACAAACGGGGCATACCCCTGGGTCGGTACGGAAAGCCAGAGGAACTGGCTCAGTGTGCAGCCTTTTTGATGAGCCCCATGGCTTCGTATATCCAAGGGGGATGTCTAACCATCGATGGTGGGGAGCGACTCATGGCCGGTCAGTTCAATCGCTTTGTGCAATGGATGCCCAGGCCCATGATCAAACAAGCCTTTGAGGCGATGAAGCCTCGCAAATAGTTTATCTTTGACCATCAAAATTGAGCGCCCTAACCCTACGCCATGCACTTTAAACTGGCCGTTGCCTTTACCATCCTGACCCTGCTTTGGACAGGGTACATTGTTGCTTCCGCCATCATGGCACCTCAACGTCTAAGCTATATCGACATGTTGCTGCTTTGTGGTTTGATAGCCGCCATGAGCTACTTCGCGACCCAGGGAGCGTACAAAGACGTTGACAACGAGCGCAAAGCCGGCTGATTCGGCCCAACGTCTCCGCCAGCACGGGGTTCGTTCCACCCCGTTTCGACGGGCTCTTCTTCGTGTTTTGGGTGAATCCTCCGTGGCCCTTACCCAGGCCCAAATAAGTCAAAGGCTGGGACATGACACCGACCGGGTCACCCTGTACCGCAACCTTCGTTCCCTGATGCAGGCCGGAATCCTCCATGAAATCAATGCAGGAACGACCAACCCTTGTTATGCGCTTTGCCCCCCCGTTTGCGATGCAACCGAGCACCAGCACCGACACATTCACTTTCTATGTGATTCTTGCGGCACAACCCATTGTGTAGACTCCTTGGAACCGCCTTGGCCCGTTTTGCCAACGGGTTACCGAGTTCGGGATTGGAAACTAACCGCCGAAGGTCTATGCACTACCTGCTCAAAATCACAGAAATAATACCTGCGAGGCGCCTCAAACGAGGGTGTCGCCTCAAACAAGAGACGCGCCTAGGTTTTGCAATGGCCTAAATCCCGCGGGATGGGTCCCACTTCTCCAGGTATTCCGCAACGCGTTTGACAAACATGCCGCCCAAGGCTCCGTCCACCACCCGATGGTCGTACGAATGCGACAAAAACATCATGTGACGAATTCCTATAAAGTCCCCTTGAGGGGTTTCGATGACCGCAGGCCGTTTTCTAACAGCACCTACCGCCAGAATTGCCACCTGAGGTTGCGCAATAATGGGGGTTCCCATGACATTCCCAAAGGTTCCAACATTGGAGAGGGTAAAGGTTCCACCCTGAATTTCTTCGGGTTTTAGTTTGCCGGTACGGGCCCGGCGGGCCAAATCATTGACTCTTTTGGTGAGACCCACCAAGTTCAGTTGATCGGCATGGTGTATGACCGGAACAATCAAATTGCCCGATGGCAGGGCCGCCGCCATGCCGATATGAATTTCTTTGTGCTTGAGAATACGGGTTCCGTCCACCGAAATATTAATCATCGGGTAATCCTGGATGGCCTTTACAACGGCTTCCACGAACATGGGCGTGAAGGTGAGTTTCTCGTTAAAACGCTTTTCGAATTCAGCCTTGTGTTCTTCGCGCCAGTAATGCAAATTGGTGACATCCGCCTCTACAAAGGAGGTTACATGGGCCGAAATCCGTTTGGAGGCCAGCATGTTTTCGGCAATCAATTTGCGCATGCGGTCCATTTCGATAATTTCGACCGAACCACCGTTCTCCTCTCGGTCAACCATACCGCGAACTGAAATCTCCTCAGGCAACGCGCTAACAGCCGCCAGTGTTGAAGGGCTGAGAAGAGGGTTCGTGGGTTGGGAGGGGGACGGTGCCTGGACCAAGGCTTGGGCTGCTTGGCGACCGTTGCTTAGGTAGTTGAGCAAATCTTTTTTGGTGAGCCTTCCCTGGTCTCCGGTGCCAGGTATGGCATCCAATTCAGCCATGGGCAGGTTTTCCTGACGGGCAATGCTCAGGACCAAGGGTGAATAAAAGCGACCCGTTGGGGGTTGAGGAGCAGGGCTTCCAGGATTTAAAACGGGGACCGGAGCGGGCACATAAGGCACCTCGGTAGGTGATGGAGCTGTTGGGGCGGCCGGCAAGGTTGGTTGGGCAGCCGATGCGGAGGCCACAGGCATCGTGGGAGCTGCGGACGGGGCCGCAACGGTTGCAAGGGGTGCGGATGGGATGGTCGATTCGGAAGCGTCTTCCAAAATCGCCAAAACAGCCCCAACCTTCACCACAGCGCCCTCTGCATGAAGAACCTCAACCAAGCGACCACCGACGGGTGTAGGTACCTCGGAATCCACCTTATCCGTGGCGATTTCCAAGACCGCTTCGTCCCGTGCTACCTGATCACCGGTTTGTTTCAACCACTTGAGCACGGTCGCCTCTGTAATACTTTCACCCATTTTGGGCATAACCAATTCAAATCGAGCCATGAGGCAAATTTAGGGAGTTTTGGGGGCAATCGTGGTTTCTTCATCAATCGCTTGACCACTTAGGAGACGCCACAATAGGAACATTGCCATCATCACAGCGCGTTCAACGACCAGATCCCGGCCCGTGCCCAGCGACCGATGATAAACCCTTGAAAAACCTGGTCCGTGGATTCCAAAATAAACCGTACCAACCGGCTTGTCGGGGGATCCTCCGTCTGGCCCTGCAATGCCACTGATGGCCACGGCATAATCGCAGCCAAGCAAGCGACAGGCCTCCGCCGCCATGGTCCTAACGACCGTTTCGGAGACTGCACCGAAGGCCTTCAAATCCTCGGTTTTGACTCCCAAAAGGTCGGACTTGAGGTCGTTATGGTAGGCCACCAAACCACCCCTGACATAGGCGGAGGCCCCGGCAACCTTCAGCAATCGAGCAGAAAGGGCCCCGCCCGTGCAGCTTTCGGCCAGCCCCAAACATTGGCCGGATTGTAGCAAAAGAGACCCGATACATGCTTCCAGAGACTCTTCATTTTCGCCATAAACATGGCCTGGCAAGAGTTCTTTGATTTCCACAGCGGCCTGATCCACACGACTTTCCAACGTCTCGGCCCAACCAGATTCCGAACCAGCGTCCACCCATTCGTCGGGATAAGCACTTAGTCTCAATCGAACCACGCCTGGCCTGGGCAAATAAGCCAGTCGGATTCCCATTGGCTTCCATCGTAATTCCCAATCTTTCAATTTCTTGGCTATACTAGATTCAACCAAACCTGCGGTCATGAGCGTGCGGTGAACCATGGCCCTTAGTCGACCGGTCGATTTGGCCCAGGGAATCAACGAATGTTGAATGATGTATTGGAATTCGTAGGGCACACCCGGCAAGGCAATCGTGGTAACCCCGTTTTTTTGCCACATCATGCCTTGAGCGGTACCCAGGGGATTGTGCAATTGTTGAGCATTATCAGGCAAATCGGCCTGAGCCAGGTTCATAGGGCCGGGCTCTCGGCCTCTGGCACGAAACCAATCGCTAATTTGTTGCTCTATCTTAGGGTCTCTAACTAACTTACCACCAAAGTATTCGGTAAGTATTGGTTTGGTTAAATCATCGGATGTTGGGCCCAGCCCTCCACTCAAAACCACCAGTTCGGCCAAGGATTGAGCCCGCTCAAGAGCATCCCGAATTTCGTTTTCTCGATCACGAACGGTCCATTTGCATATCAACTCAATTCCTTCGGCCCCAAATACCTGACCCAAAAAGGCGGCGTTGGTGTCCACCACTTGTCCCAAGAGAACCTCGTCCCCCACGACGATATAAATTGCTTTCATATGTTGTCTCAAAACTAAGGTCTCTCAACCTCCGTATTTTCGCTTTGTGTTTAACCTTAGACTTTGGACGTTCTGCTGGGGCTTGGGCGCTTTATTGGGCCTACCCCAGGATATTCTAGGCCAAACAGCCCCGATTTTGGGTCGCAGTTGCGCCCCTTTGGCCGGCGATACCCCACGGTATGCCCGCATGGCCAATCCCAATGCACTGGCCTTCGTTCTGAATCAAAACGGAGCTTCCAGGACCTGGGATCTAGCAAATAACCTGGTATCCAACGAGTCCGAGGTGGTCCGCTATGTCAATGCCACCCAATCTCCTTATTTTCTATTGTTTGGAAATTATGGCAGAAAAACCGCTGACAGCAGTTCTCTTTTTG